>JAHEOI010000016.1 GCA_018610125.1 Verrucomicrobiota bacterium | reverse complement strand
GGCTCTTTCGGGCATGGTACATGTTCGGGGCCCTCTTTGGTGCCGCCCCGTTGGCCCAGGGGACGGTGTATCTGCTTTGCCGGCGGACTACCGGTTGAACGCCGCCACGGTAAATGAGGTTAAGATGCTCTAAATTGAGCACGGTAAGGTAGGTGGAAGGGCAGAGATCCACCGATTTGGGTGATCAAAGTGCAGGGAAAGGAAGATGCCCCCGCGAGGCTTGCATCGCGGGGGTTTTTTCTCTTCAATTGATGTGTGCAAATAAACAAAGAGAAAAAATGCCATTCTGTGTTGACACACCCCAGATTAGCCGAGCTTCTGGAAAAAGTCGACTGGGAATTCGCCCAAGAGGCGCATTTAGGGGGATGCTTGTATTGCGGGGCCAAATTGCATCGGGGCGATTACGAGCGCAAGCCCCGGGACGGCCCCTGGAGCTGGGACAAGCGCTACAGCTTCTGTTGCAGCCAAGAAGGCTGTCGGCGACGCCGGACTCCGCCCTCGGTGCGCTTTCTGGGCAGAAAGGTATACACCGGCGCGGTTGTGGTGCTCCTCTCGGCCATGACCGATGGCATCAGCGGCAAGGCCTTAAGCAGGCTTAGCGAAGTGCTCGGCACGACCCTCTACCGGCGGACACTCAGGCGCTGGCAGCGTTGGTGGCAAGAGGTCGTCCTCGGAAGTGCGTTCTGGAAGACTGCGCGAGGCTGGTTCATGCCGCCGGTAGTCGAGGAGCGGTTTGTCTCGGCGCTCTGGCAACGTTTTGGCGCCGACTCCCCGGAGGGGCTGGTGCGGTTGTTGCGATTTCTCAGTCCACTGAGCATCCCTTGAAAAAAATTTTCCCCAGAGCACGTTATGTGAGGCTTTTTTGTTCTCCTTGGGTTAGATTTATCTTGAGCCAAGTGAGGAGGGTGTACATGGTCGCACGTTAATACTATGACAACAGCGCGATCACTTCAGTGGATAACTGTCATTGCCCTTGTGTGGGGCTTGCTCGAGAGGAGTGCGGAAGGAGCACCGGACGGTCAGGCGGCTGCCGACTATCTCCCTACCGAAGTCGAATACCAATCCGATGTTCCGACGCCGGAGTCGGTTCTCGGCTTTCAGGTGGGCGAATGGCATGTCCGGCACGATTTGATCGTGCAATACCTTCAAAGACTCGCCGAAGCCTCACCCCGTGTCGAGGTCACCGAGTACGGGCGCACTCACGAAGAACGACCGCTTTTGCTTGCCAAGATTTCGTCCCAAGAAAATCTTGGCAATCTTGAAGAAATCCGGTGTCATCACGTTGCGGCGGCTCTCGGCAGGGAGGCCCCTAAAGAGGATCGCCCGATCGTCGCATGGATGGGATATAGCATCCATGGAGACGAGGCCAGCGGAGCAAACGCCTCGCTGCTGTTGGCCTACTATCTTGCCGCCACGTGCTCGGATCAGGTCAACGATCTTTTGGAAAGCACGGTGGTTTTGATCGACCCGTGCTTGAACCCGGATGGGCTGGACCGATTTGCCCAATGGGTTACGAGCCACCGAGGCAAGCATCTTATTGCGGATCCCGATCATCGGCAGCATCGCCAACGGTGGCCGGGAGGACGTGGCAACCATTACTGGTTCGACCTCAATCGCGATTGGCTCCTGTTAACCCATCCGGAATCACGCGGGCGGCTCGAGGCTTTCCACCGATGGAAGCCGAACATCCTGACCGATTTCCATGAAATGGGTCGGAGCTCGACGTACTTCTTTCAGCCGGGGGTCCCTTCGCGCCAAAACCCGTGGACGTCCGACCGCAACCTGGAGCTCACGCACAAGATCGCACGCTTTCACGCAAAGGCCCTTGACCAGAAGGGGGAGCTGTATTACACGGAGGAACGATTTGACGACTATTACTATGGAAAAGGGTCCACTTACCCGGACGTCAACGGATCGGTCGGGATCCTGTTCGAGCAGGCGAGCTCGCGTGGGCATATTCAGGAAAGACCGCAAGGCGAGGTGTCGTTCCAGACCACAATCCAAAATCAGTTGACCACTTCCTTATCTACACTGCGCGCGGGGAGTCGACTCCGGGACGAGCTCTTGAGCTTTCAAAGAGAATTCTTTGAGGGTGCGATCGAAAAGGCCAGAAAGGACCGGATTCGAGGTTATGTTTTCAAAGGCCCCCAAGACCCGATGCGGGGCTACCATTTCATCGACATCCTACGGCGTCACCAGATTCGAGTCTATCAGCTCGGGAAGACCTTGGAGATCGAGGATCGACACTTTAAGCCCGAGTCCGGCTATATTGTTCCGCTCGCTCAACCCCAATATCGGTTGATTCACTCGTTGTTTGAGACACGGACCGAGTTCCCGGATCACACCTTTTATGATGTCTCGACCTGGAACCTTCCCCTCTCGTTTGGCCTGCCTTACTCCGAGGTTCCCGTCGAGTGCTTTGAAAGGGAGCTGTTGGGCCAACCGATCGAGTCGGCAGTCCGCCCGACGGGGGATCTGGAACGAGCAGCCGAGCCTTACGCCTTTCTTTTTGAATGGAGCGGTTACTATGCCCCGAGGGCGTTGAACCGGTTATTAAGCAACGATATCAAGGCCGGGGTGGCCACGAAGCCGTTCAAGGCGTCGATCGATGGGGAGCCACGCTCATTTGATCGAGGAACGATCGTGGTTCCTAGCGGGATCCAAGAGGAGTCGCGCGATGCCGTCGTGGGCCATCTTGAAAAGATTGCAGACCGGGACGGTATCCAGGTCTCTGAGACTTCGACCGGTTTGACCCCGGAGGGTATTGATCTTGGTAGCCCCAGTATCGAAATGTTGGAGCCGATCAAACCGCTGCTGTTGGTTGGGGAGGGCTTCTCGGCTTACGAGGCAGGGGAAGTCTGGCATCTTTTGGATCAACGTTACGACATTAAGCTGACAATGGTCGACCGCACGCGGTTCGATCACATTGACCTGGGTGAATATACCCATCTTATCCTTGTCAGCGGGGACTATAACAACCCGATCAGCGTTGACGCGGACCGGCTCCAGGCGTGGGTTCGGGAGGGAGGGGTGCTGATCTCGCTACGCGGAAGCGTGCCGTGGACCGAAAGTCAACTTCTCGACGGTACGGGGACGACCGGCACCGCGGATAAGGACGCCGAGAAAAAGGAGGAATCGGAAGAAGCAGAGCATGAAAAAAGGGAGGAAGAGCGGTTGCGCTATGCCGATTATGACGACTTGAAGGCTGAGCAGGAGATCAATGGGGCGATCTTTAAGGCCCATATCGACACAACTCATCCGCTGGCCTTTGGTTACCAGCGCTCGGAAGTGCCGGTGCTCCGGAGCTCGACTATCATCATGGAGCCCGAATCCAACCCCTTTGCCAATGTGATGCAATATGTCGACTCACCGTTGGTCAGCGGCTATGCCTCCCCTGAGAATCTTGAGGCGATCCGGGGATCTGCCGTGCTCTGCGCCACCCGTCTGGGACAAGGGGCTGTCGTTCGGATCGTGGATAACCCGAATTTCCGCGGCGTCTGGTATGGCACGAACAAGCTCTTCGCCAACAGCCTCTTCTTCGCCCCGATTTTAGAGCCAACGGACAAGCCTTGATCGGTTTGCGGAACGGTCAAGTTGCGGAAAACCCATTCCCCTCCGCGGTATCTGAATCAGGTCTCAGCCTCGACCGTCAAGTTGTGGGAGGTCGAGAGCGGACAGCT
>JAHEOI010000015.1 GCA_018610125.1 Verrucomicrobiota bacterium | reverse complement strand
TTTTTTTACAGACCCTTAGCTGGCTGGATCACCGGTTGGTCCGGCATAATCACCTCACCCACTGCGATCACAGCGCCCTGGCGCTGTATCTGTTCCTGGTCACCGTCGGTGACGCTCAAGGCCTGAGGGCCTGAGCTATTACTCCGAGCAGAGCATCGGTCGCTACCTCCACATGAGCGGCCAGGAGCTGATCGCTTCGCGGAGACAACTCGAATGCGCCGAGCTTGTCGCTTACAAGAAACCGCTCTATCAGGTCCTGGCCTTGGAGCCGGAAAAAGTCGCCGATAGCCGTTCCGGCAAGCGGCAGAGAGAGCCGCGATCAGCGGCCGAAATCCTCGGTCAAATCATGAAAGGAGGCCAGTCATGATCGATTACACCAATTACTGTCAGAGCCACGACAGCCACAAGCGCAACGGGCTTAAGGCTGCTCAAATCGCCGAGGACCTCGGCTGAGTAGCTGAGTGGATGAGTGGCGAACGAAGAGCGGGGGATTGGGCCACCGCAGGTCGGCTTTTACTGGACGAGGATTCGGCATGGTGCGCGGGAGCGCCTGGATGGCGGGGCAACCATTTCGGGATGACAAATCTCCACCTTCTCACCGTCGCTCATATGGAGGCGGATCGGAGAGAAAGGGGGCCGTTTCTCCAGGTGCTCGAGCAAATCTTGAGAGCGCATTGATTTAATAATACCCCAGTGAAGCGCTGCCTTAAAGGCGTTACGACGGCGTCATCTTTTCCATGAGGTTGGAGCATCCATTGACAGCTTAATGTACCATGACCTATCCTTAACCATGATAACGACCGTTACCCAGAAAAACATGGTGACCATACCTGCCGAGGTGGGGAGAAAATTTGGCATCAAGCCGGGGTATAAGCTTGATTGGGAGCCGGTCGAAGGGAAGGATGAGATCCTGGTTCGTATCATCCCAGACCGAGGGGAGCTGGCGCGACGCCTCTTGGGGGCCGGCAAGAAATTTTCTCCTGAGCGGGAAGGTGTGAACGAGCTCATTGCCGAACGCGAGGCCGAGGGATAGCCGATGCTGTATGTGCTCGACACCTCGGCAATCCTGGCGCACTACCGCCAAGAAGCCGGATGGGAGCCGGTTCAACGCCTTTTTGACGATACGGAGTCGGACCTCCTTGCAGCCAGCATAACACTTACCGAGCTTGGCCGGCGTCTAATCGAGCTGGGAGCTTGCGAGCAAGAGACAGCCCAAGCGATCGAGAGCTACGAACAACTGTTGTCTGAAGTCACAGCCGTCGACGCTCGGATCGCCAAAGCAGCCTTTACCATAGGCTGCCGTACACCGCATCGGCTTCCACTCGCCGATGCCTTGATTGCCGCCACGGCTCAAGTCCGTGAGGGGTGCCTTGTTCATCGAGACCAGCACATGCGGGACATTCCCCACAATTTCCTCCAACAGCTTGATTTGGAACTGCCCCGCCAATAGCGCTTTGCTACGCTGGCTTGGACCTCCGGTTTCGTCGCTGTTTTGGTATCGCATCGCGCAGTCGAGGAAACCACTCCAGTGGCACGCTCACGCGCCGCCCGTCTGCCAACGTGACCTCGATTGAGTGGCGGCTTACTGGCGGAGCGTTGCCGATCTCCAGTGCCTTGGCCACTTGCCGTTGGGATAGTCCGGCATATCGGCAGAGCGTCCGGGCCGCCACTCCACGCAAGGCTAAATCCCTCCGCCACTGCCGGAAGGCTTCCACTCCAACCTCACGGGCTCCGGCCAACACCTCCTGCACGTGGCAAGCCAATGCATGAAGCGGCTCAGATCGCCCTCGCGCGTCTCCAGAACAAGCTGGCACTGATTGGCTATCAAAGGGATCGTGAAGGCCCTTTTTGACACCAATATTCTGATCGATTATCTGAACGGCGCTCTAGTTGATCCACCCCCTAAACCCAAAGAATGTTCCCCATTCCGCGGAGCGGAATCGTGGAGCAAGGAAGCCCGGGGAACCTGTTTGTCCGTGCCGGGCAGCCTCCTCTTCATTTTAACCTGACAACTGACCGTCACTTCCTCCTCGACGCAGCTCGAGCTCTGTCGTAAGGTCCTTCGTGACGCCCGATAGTCCTACTGCGGTATCCCAGCTCGAACTCGGGGGAGGCGACTCGACGCCGGGAACGGCACACATCGACCGTTACGCCTCGCCGACAGCCAAGATCGCGCTGTTCCGACCTTTATTCCGCGGGCGCGAAGACATCTATCCTCAACGGTTCGAGAGCCGCAAGACTGGCAAGTCCGGCTACCAGCCGGCTTGCGCCAATGAATGGGTCGAAGGCGTCTGCCATAAGCCTCGGATCAAATGCAGCGACTGCTTGAACCAACGCTTCCTTCCGGTCACCGATACGGTGATCCAATGGCATCTCTCCGGGCAAAACGATCGAGGGCAGCCCTTTGTCATGGGAGTCTACCCGATGCTTCGCGATGAAAGCTGCTATTTCCTTGCCGCCGATTTCGACGGGGCAAACTGGATGGACGATGCAAACGCCTTCTTGGCTACCTGTAGTCGTTTGGACGTTCCTGCCTCCTTGGAACGCTCGCGCTCGGGCGAAGGCGGCCACGTCTGGCTTTTCTTCCAAGAGGCAATCCCGGCCAAGCTTGCCCGCGAATTGGCGGCCCATATCCTGACAGAAACCATGGAGCAACGCCCAGGCATGGGGCTCCACTCCTATGATCGCTTCTTTCCGAACCAGGACACGCTCCCCAAAGGCGGTTTCGGCAACCTGATCGCGCTGCCGTTGCAGAAAAAGGCGCGTCAACATGGAAACAGCCTCTTCATCGACAAAGAAGGAGCCCCCTATGCCGACCAGTGGGCCTATTTGGCCGCGGTGCAAAGGATCTCACGGCAACAAATCGAAGAGCTTGTCAACGACGCGAAAGATCGAGATCGGATTGTCGGTGTCCGAGTTGCGTCGACCGAGGCCGACAGCGCCGCACCCTGGAGTCGCACTCCCTCGCGTCAGCAAAAGGACCCACCCCTCTCCGAGCCGTTGCCCGAACACCTGGACATCGTCCTCGGAGATCAGGTTTACATCCGAAAGGATGCCCTCCCGCCGGCCCTTCGGAATCGTCTCCACCGCCTGGCCGCCTTCCAAAACCCCGAATTCTATCGTGCCCAAGCGCGACGTCTCCCGACTTACGACAAGCCCCGCATCATCGATTGCGCCGAAGTCTGCCCAGAGCACTTGGCGCTGCCCCGAGGCTGCCTGGAAGACGTCCGGAAGCTTCTCAAGGCCCACAAGATCAAGCCGGTCCTGCACGACAAGCGATGTGAGGGAACACCGTTAACCCTTTCGTTCTCCGGCGAGCTTCGTCCTGAACAGGCGGCCGCGGCTGAAGCGTTATCGACACACGAAACCGGGGTGTTGGCTGCGACAACCGCCTTTGGCAAGACCGTGATCGCCGCATGGCTGATCGCCCATCGGCAAGTCAACACCCTCATCCTGGTCCATCGCCGCCAGCTCCTCCAACAATGGATCGACCGCTTGTCGGCGTTTCTTGAAATCCCTCCAACAGAGATCGGACGGTTCGGCGGCGGCAAAAAGAGGCTCACCGGCAATCTCGATATCGCCCTCATCCAGAGCCTTTCACATAAGGGTGAGGTCGACGATCGAATTGCCAATTACGGCCACGTCATCGTAGACGAGTGTCACCACATTTCTGCACGAAGCTTCGAGCTGGTCGCTCGCCGAGCAAAAGCGCGCTACATCACCGGCCTGTCGGCCACCACGATCCGACAAGACGGCCATCACCCGATCATCTTCATGCAATGCGGCCCGGCGCGCTATCGCGTCGACGCGAAAGCCGAAGCGACGCGACGCCCGTTCTCTCACCGTGTCTTCGTCCGCCCCACACAATTCCGTCCCGCTGAACCACTTGAAGACGATCAGCGCATTGAGTTTCACAAAGTGTCTCAAGCACTCGTCGAGGACGAAACGCGCAACCGATTGATCGCCGGCGACGTTGAGCATGCGGTCAGCGAAGGCCGATGCCCATTGCTTCTTACCGAGCGCACCGAGCATGTGGATCGCTTAAAGCATGCCCTCTCCGCCAAAATCGACCATGTTCTCACTCTCCGTGGCGGTATGTCCCACAAAACGGTCCAAGCAACAACTCAAAAACTGAACGAGCTTCCCGACGACTCGCGTTGCGTCGTCATAGCAACCGGACGTTTCATCGGAGAGGGGTTTGATCATCCCCGATTCGACACCCTATTCCTGGCCTTGCCGGTTTCCTGGCGCGGGACCATCGCCCAATACGTCGGACGACTTCATCGGCACCACGACCGCAAGAAGGAAGTACGTGTCTACGACTACGTCGACCTGCAAGTCCCTATGCTGGCTCGGATGTTCGACCGCCGTTGCCGCGGCTACGAGGCGGTCGGCTATACCCTGATGCTCCCGGCCAGTGCCCTTCCAGGCTGGCCACAAGAAGTCCCCCTTTCGGCTGACCCGGATTGGAAGAAAGATTATGCCGCCAGTGTGCGGCGCCTCGTGCAGGACGGCGTCGATCCGCCATTGGCAAGCCTCTTCGCCCATGCAACCGGCCCGACCGTCTCGGACAACATCGATAACAAGGATGCCCGCAGTGCCACCGAAGCGTTTTTGTATCGCCGACTCCAAACGCTTCCCGAGACAGCCGAGCGCTTCCGGCTCAATGTCACGCTCCCAATCCCGTTTGATGGGCAGGGATTAATGGAAGTCGACCTGTTCTGCGCCGATGCCGGGCTTGTCATCGAATTGGACGGGAGCGCTCATTTTGCCGATCTCGACGCTTACCGCCGCGACCGCCGCAAGGATTTCCTGTTGCAACAGCACGGCTACCTCGTTTTACGCTTCCTCGCCGAAGACCTCGGCACACACCTCAACGACGTGCTCGACACGATCCTCTCCGCCCTCACCAGCCGCTCGAAACCGCACCGTACAGGCAATGCATAGGGAGCCCACGGACAATCAGCACTTCGGGAACGAAAGCAGGAAAAGATGATCTTCCACATGCGCAACCGGCGGAAAAAGGCGAAGCGGCTCACGGGGGACAATTTCAGCAAGCCCCCCTTCAAGACCCGCCCTCGCTTGATCACGCCGTCCGCTCGGTCGCCCGCTTAGGCAGCTTTCTTGGACGCAAGAACGATGGCAATCCCGGCAACGTGCCGGCAGGCTCTCCTCCCGAGCTATCGGAGTTCGCCCGCCAGGCTCGTGATCAGGAGGATATCGATGAAGAAGTTGTCGGCGAAGTCACTCGATGGATGCAAGATCGAATTCAACGCTTCCGGCAAGCCGACCGCATCTATTGGCGCGAGATCATTGCAGAGCCCCGCCAGTTCCGGGCAGCCGGCAAGCTAATGCCTGCTGAAGTTGCCACAGGCGCACATAGAGGACGCGAGCGCGCCATGATACCGAATATGGCAGATCGAGAAGAGGACGTGGGGGACAACGTCCCAATCAGGGGGAAATCCATCCCGCCGCGCCTCCTATTACCTGATAGGGGTCACAGTCCCCTATGACCAGGGGACGTTGATCCGCGACAAAAATTGAGACGGGCGTCTCAAGTTTTGTCGCCAATTCCCTCGAGCCCATTTTGGGTCCTGCCCGGAAATGTCCGAGCCCCTAGTCCATGACGGTGTTGCCCCATCGCCGGCCAGGCCGAAAACTCGCGGAAGTGTGCCCCTACAGATGCCATTGACACGCCAATAGTCATCTCTGACCCCAATGCCGTTTCGTCCCAAACCGCCCATTCGATGCGTTCCGTCGATGCCCCCTTGACATGGACCTCTCTCACGGCCATCCTGGCGACCATGGCAAGCCAAGGACCTGGCGTGGAAGATAACAAATGAGTTGACCGGCTGCTTTGGGCGCATTGGTTTCATATGCCTCGGATTGTTCTGCACGATATTGATAGCGTGATTCCCAACCTTGCGCTGATGAAGCTAAGCGCTCATTATCGGCATCTGGGATGGGAAGTCCTGCTCTCCCGACCGCGAAGCCTTCATGCGGCAAAACAGCATTTCCAGGCCGATCGGCATCTGGCGAGCAAAGTCTTTTACACAGAACGGTCCCACCTCATGGAAAAGCAGCTCCAACAAACGTACGGAGGCCGTGTCGAATTCGGCGGATCCGGTTACTCTTTGGAGAGAAGGCTTCCACCCGAGGTGGATCGACTCTTTCCCGATTATTCGGCATACCAACATCGACTTTACGCGCTCGGCTTCCTAACCCGGGGATGCAACAAGCGCTGTTCGTTTTGCGTTGTCCCAACAAAAGAAGGACGCCTCAAACAGCGCAGCTCCTCGTTTGACGATTTTGTCCCGACCGATCAACGGAATGTCATGCTGCTTGATGACAATTTACTTGCCTTCCAAGGCGTCGAGAGCCTGCTAACGGAAATGGTCAACCGGCGCTTTGCGGTTAATTTCAGTCAGACACTCGATATCGCCTATTTGACGGAGGCCAAATTCCGTTTGTTGCGTCAAATTGACTATCAATCCTCTCGATTCAACAATCCGATGATCTTCTTTAGCCTCAACGATTCCCGCACTATTAGACAATTCGAAAAGCGGCGGACCATGCTCAAGGATTTCGGGGAAGACTGCGTGACTGTGGTGTGCATCTACGGCTTTGATACGAGTCTCAGCGAGGACTTTGAGCGGTTTCGCACACTCAAGCGCCTTCACCTGATCCCATTTTTTCAGGAATATTGGCCGATACCCGGTGTCCCGGCACGGTTGCCGGAAGATTTCTTCGACATGGATCTCAATCGAATGATTCGTCTCACATTTCGTTCCAATGGTTATAACTGGGAAAAGTATCTCGGATGGCTGAACCGCTTCTATTTCAAGCGCTTTGGCCGGTTTTACCGCCCCCTCGTCCAAATCCTGTTTCGTTATAACAACAAGCACCGATTCGAATGGTATCGGGAGCGCCCCGACTGGCTTACCACCGAGCTCTACCGCGATTATCGAGACACACCACCCGATCGAGCGAAGCGTTGGCTGAACGTAACCACCACTGGCCGAAATGTCCCCAGGGGCCTGATACCAATTCTTCACTCACTTGACGAGGACTTCACACCGTCTGGAGCTCGGCAATTCTAATTTTTGGCTGACCCTGTTGGCCATGCCCCGCTTTGTTGGATGGAGGCACCCGAAGGCGGGTCAATTTGGCACAACGGATCCCTCCATCATCGGTAGGGGGTCTTTCGAAAATCACTCGCTCACAACCATTTACCCGTATCTTTACGCGAGGTCGCTTCCTCACGAAAATACCGCACAGTCGTCGGGCGCCTGACGACAAAGCCGATCAACTACGGGAGCAACGTCACGCAGCACATCGATACAGGTGGTCGTATCCAAAAGGAACCTCATGGCGATTGGTCCGACGCCGGAACCGACGGCACCTCACCTTGGGACGGACGTGCGAATGCCTGATCCGTAATCCGAATTCGGCGCCAAAAGTTCTTAGGCCACGAACGCTTCTTGACCGGCACGAGAATCAGTCGCTCTCCCTCCTGCTCGATCATCACTTCGTCCGTGTCCAACCGATAACCACGCGGGATCCTCACGGCCTGCGACTCCCCACTCATGAACACCGTTGTCCGCTGCTTTATATCGTAGATAGAATATATATGGCTCCTCATCCTCATCTGGTCAAGAAATCCTTGGGCCACACGCGAGCGCCTTGGGGACCGGGATGCAACCAAGATGGCCCCAAGCTCGTAGGCGGCAGCAGATCGTCGAGACGCCCTCAACTTGCGCGGAAATTATTTGCCCGCTCGATCCCTGCTGGTCCATGCTTCTTTCTTAGGCAATGGGCACGGACGAAGATGAATCCTCGCCCAATGCCCATCGGACTTTGTTTTTTGAATTATGACCAAGATGGAGCCGGATCCAATGCCTTCACAGCCAATCGATTTATCTTTGCCATTGAAAGAGGAAATTGAGGCCACGGCCAAACGCGTGGCCCATTACCCGATCGTGCTCGCGGTTCACGGAAGGACGGAATTGAAATACAGCTTTCCTGTCTCAATCGAAGAGCCTGATGACGAGCTTTTTGACCTGGTCATTCACGACACGCTGGCCTTCAGTTGCGAGGGAACGCCGCTGGGGATCGTCGATGCCGAAGGCCGATGGCATACGGCCCCCGGCTCAAAAATGAAAAGTAACCCTTGGCAAAAGAGGCTCGAGGCCGTCGCCCGGCTGCAAAAGGACTGCACCGATACGATGGTCCTCAACGTCACCGAACGTCATGACGTCTATGATCTGCTTGAATGGACCAATGAAAAAGCCGAACGCGCACACCTTCTCGTTCGAGCCCTCTCGCCTGGCAAGCTCCAGCCGCAAAAACAAATCCGAGAGCACTTGCTCGACCTTCCCTATGCCGGAACCGCAACAATGACGCTTCCCCCACAACACAACCGGCCAGCCTATACATTCAACGTCTATCTCCGTTACGACCAAGTTACCGTTCAACCACCTCCACGGCACACCCAACAGAAATCGATTCAGGCAAATGCCATCCATGCCATCGAAATGAATCCGCGCAGTCGGTCTCGACCCTCGGAATGGCTTTTGCTTACCACGAGGCCGCTCGATTCCTTTGAGGCGGCCGGCGAATGCATCGAGTGGTACGTCGAAGGCTTTCTCACCGACGCCTTCCACCGAGCCTTGAAGTTGGGCTGCAATACCGATGCCCCCCGCCCGGAAGAAAACGGAGAGCTCGAGTCCCTCTTGGCCGGCGATATGGCCACGGCATGGCGTGTCTTTACACTGACCCAGCTACGTCACGAAGTCCCGGACGCTCCCGCCTCGCGAATTCTCGAAGGGCTACAATGGAAGCTCCTTGTTCACTACGTCAACAATACTCCGGCCTTTCCAGAGGAGCCACCGACAATCCGTCAAGCTGCCCGGATGCTCGGCCGAATGGGCGGTTTCATGGGACGCAAAAACGACGATCCCGGCGTACAAACCATTTGGTACGGCCTCCAACGCCTGGATCAACTTCTCCTCGGCTTCAACCTCGCTCGCCAAGCGCAAACGGAGTGACACGAGGCACCCGGCCTGGCCATTCCTGGCTTCCGGCGCTCGACCCTCGACAGCTCTTGGTTCTCTGGTTTCCGGCCCTGCCGGGGGCGGCCTCCTTTACTCGAATTAACTCGCGCGACGTCGACGCTCCAATTCCCGTTCGGCACGGCGGATCTCGTTGAGTGGGCGAAATCGCGACGGTCGATGTTCGTCGCTCAGGAGACGTTTTGAAGGAGGGACTCCAGCTTCAGAATGCCTTTCCAGGTTTGCGAGATCCAAGAGCGGAATTTGAGGAAGCTGACGCAAGTTTGTGATTGGCTTGGCGCAAATGAGGGATGCGATCGTGGTTACGCAGGAGACCTCCGCTGAGGAAAAACGAAGGCCGGACCGGAGCCACTATATCCCCGACGTTTGTCGTGAGCTTGGCAGGTTCTGCTTGAGCCTGCTCGGGATGTTGCGTCGCCAGAAATGGAGATTCTCAGTTGACGGGGCAAGGGTTACGGCATATGATGACGATAGCTGATATCAATCATAAGGACGATCATCGACATCCCGGACGATCTGGTTCAAGCTCTGGATGCCTTGGGGCAGCGGCCCCGAAGCTCGCGGGCGGCGCTGATCCGAGAAGCCGTCAAAGAGTATCTGACGCATCATGAGTCGGCACCGATGGAGGCGGCGTTTGGGCTTTGGAAAGGGCGGAATCGGGAAGGAGTCGAGTACCAACGGGAGCTCCGTTCTGAGTGGGAGGTAGGCCCCGGATCGTGAAGGCCCTTTTCGACACCAATATTCTGATCGATTATTTGAATGGCATCGCGCCTGCGGCCGAGGAGCTCAGGTGGTACGAGGAGAAAGCGATCAGCATCATCAGCTACATCGAGGTCTTGGTTGGGGCAGAGTCTGGGGATGAGGAGGACACGCTGAGGAGTTTCCTGGAGGCCTTTCACCTTGTGGCTTTGGACCATGAGGTGGCCAATCGTGCTGTCGTCCTTCGACGTGACTTCCGTCTCAAGCTTCCGGATGCCGTGGTCTACGCCTCGGCCCAGCGCGAGGGCTGCTTGCTGGTGACCAGAAATACAAAGGATTTCAACCCATCCTGGCCAGATGTCCGCGAGCCGTATAAGATTTGAGGCGTATGCCTGAGGTTCTCCTAAGCGAGCTCATTGATCTTCCGAATCACGTTTCGCGCGGCGATTTCGTGCTTTCTTTGGACCAAGAGGTGTCGGATGCCGAAGGGACACTTGGAAATTACGTCGTGACCCCCAGCCTCGTGGAGCATTTCGATGAGGCATTGACATTCATCAAAGGGGGCTTGGACCAGCGAAAGAGTCGGGGAGCACGTCAGTTCTTGACTTTTCAAGCTCCTTCCTCGATCCCCGAAGGGATGGCGCGCAAAGTGAGGATCGAATACGACGGGGCCATCTATTACGTGATGAACTGGGGTGACCGACAGGAGCGGATTTTCCTCGACCACCGGGACGCGAACGGTTTGTCGAGACATTGGAAGAGCCCTGTACGAAGACCGATTGGCAAATCCATGCTTATTGCCTGATGCCGAACCATTTTCATCTTGTGGTCGAGACGCCGAAGCCGAACTTGGTCGTGGGCATGAAGTGGCTTTTGGGGACTTACACCGGGCGATTTAACCGGCGTCACCAACTGACCGGTCATTTATTTGCCGGGCGTTACAAAGCGCTCATTGTCGAAGGCAGCGGTAATGGCTATCTCAAGACCGTATGCCAGTACGTCCACTTGAATCCGGCTCGCCGCGACCTGCTTAGCTCCAGAGCAGCGCTTGAAGGACTTTCCCTGGAGTAGTTTTCCGGCCTATTTGGTGTCTGGAAGAGCTCCATCGTTGGTATGAACAGCGCAGAGCCGAGATTGACCAGGAAAACACAGAGCGTCGGGAAATGTTCGACACGGTCCAGGAAACGTTCGCGCAGAATAAAGCCGCTTTCGAGCATCAGCAACGTGAGCGGAACCAGGCCATCGATGACCTGCGGGAACGTTTCAAACAGGGCGATCCGGCTGCTGTGGAGGAGCATATCGATATCGTGTTCCAGAACTCCACATACCCCGACGAGATACCGCGCAACTGGGATCGGGAGCTTCGTCCGGATGCCGGCATGCTGATCCTTAACCTTCAATTGCCGGCGCCTGAAGACCTTCCTGCTGTGGAGAGCTATAGCTACGTGAAGTCGCGGGACGAGATCAAATCAAAGAGCCTGAGCGATGCTAACAAGGCCAGGCTATACGATGACTTCATCTACAAGGTGATCTTACGGACCCTTCACGAAATCTTCGAGTCCGACGCGCCGGGTGTGTGATCCAGGCAGCCACAGTAAACGGCTACATCGACACCATCAACAAGGCGACCAGCCAGCGCGAACTCAAGACGATCGCGTCGATATCGGCGGGCAAGGAACCCTTCGAGAAGGTCAACCTTGCCAACATCGACCCGAAGGCGACGTTCAAGCACTTCAAGGGCGTTTCCGCAGCCAAGCTTTCTGATCTTGCCCCGGTTCCGCCCGTTCTCGAGATGAGCCGGGAAGATAAGCGCTTTATCGAGGGCAAGGACGTGGCTTCAGAGCTCCATGAGGGACGCAACGTGGCGGCGATGGAGTGGCAGGACTTCAAGGCAAAGATCGACCTCTCGGAGGCAAAGAAGTTTCTTAAGTGAAAGGCCGGTGCGGTTGCCTGTTTTCCCACCGCTACCCCGACCGCGAGGACGGGCTCGGCGGAGACGCGTCATGCTTATCGGTTATGCCCGGGTATCAACGCAGGACCAGAACCAGCAGCTTCAGCTAGACACGCTGAAGCAAGCCGGCTGCGAGAAAATCTTCCAGGAGAAGGCCTCCGGGCCTCCGGGGGACAACGGGACCGGCCCCAGCTTCAGGCGGCCATCGATTACATGCGCTCAGGGGATACCCGGGTCGTCTGGCGGATGGACCGGCTCGCCCGGCCGCTCAAGCAATTCATCGGGACGATCGAGGACTTCAATCACCGGGGGGATCGGGTTCCGCTCCCTTACCGAGAACATTGACAGCACCACGGCGGGCGGCCGTCTGGTCTTTCATATCTTCGGCAAACCCGATCCTTACGGCAGGGCGCTCTGCCTCGTCCCTGCGCTGCTGCGGTGATTGAGACGCCCATTCGCCGCATCTTGTGCGGCGAATGGGCTTGTCTTTGCGGCGAATCTCTGGCATTTTCGCCGCATAATATGCGGTGAAAATGACCTGGATCCACGAACAACCCAACTGGCCGGCCTTCACTTGGGACGGTGAAGCCCTGGCCGACCGGCTGGCCGATATACGTCATCGCCAAGGCCGGCTGCTGGGCCGGATGGAGAGCCTGGGCTTTGAACTCCGGCGCGAGGCCAGTCTTGAGACCCTGACGACCGAAGTGGTGACCTCCTCGGCCATCGAGGGGGAGACACTCAATCCGAAAGAGGTCCGCTCCTCGATCGCGCGCAAGCTCGGGATCGAGATCGGCG
>JAHEOI010000014.1 GCA_018610125.1 Verrucomicrobiota bacterium | reverse complement strand
GTCGATGACGATTCTCACGACGGCGCGCAGCCGCTTTATAAGATCATCATGACCGCCGCCGAGCGCGCGGAGCTTGACGCTATCGGCTCGGCCCCGCTGACAGGCGCGGCAAAGAGCAACGCCGAAATGAACGGCACATTTATCAGTGTCGACGGCACCGGTACCCAAATTCGATACCTCGTGGGGATCCGCAATCGAGGGCAAGGCACCCGGAATCGCCAGCCGAATAACTATCAAGTCAATTTCCGAAGCGACGTTCCCTGGAAAGAACAGACCGAGCTCAATCTGAACGCACAGTACTCTTATGCTCAGCATATCGGGGCCGTCCTAAGCCTTCATGCCGGTGTGCCATCCGGCTTCGCGACGGCTGTGCAACTTCGCGTCAATAATGATGACGCCACACTCTCCGGCCCGCGCACCCGGACTTATGGATCCTACGTCGCCAAGGAGGCCTTGAATAGCGAGTTTGTCGACCGTCATTTTCCCGAGGATAACGGGGGCAATCTCTATAAAGGATTTCGGGATAACGAGCCCGCCGATCTTGGTTATCGCGGACCGGATTATCAGGCCTATACCAACAGTTATTCAAAAGAGACCAACCGAAGCGAAGCCGATTGGAGTGACTTGCTGGAGCTGACACAGACTCTCAACAACGCTCCCAAAGCCGATTACACTCAAGAAGCCAAGCGTGTGGCTGCAGTCCGGCAATGGATGCGCTATTTCGCCTTGATGGCCCTGTTCAATAATCGCGAAAGCAACCTTTCGACCGGTTTCGGCGACGACTATTATCTTTATCGGGGCGAGGCCGACCGCCGTTTTCGACTGATCTCTCACGATCTTGATACGATACTGGGCGAAGGCGACCACCGTGGCTCGACGGAAGCCGTCATCCTTGGCAAGGGCACCATCTTCGGGGCCATCAACATGCCGACGTTCGATCGCCTCCTGAGGTGGCCTCCCTTCTCACGGCTCTATTATCGACAACTTATCGATCTCAGCCAAACCACGTTTTCGTCAAACGTATTCAATCCATTGATCGAGGATATGTTGGCTGACTACGTACCGCCGGAAGTGGTCCAACGCATGCAGGATTGGGCAGCCGCTCGACGCCAGGCAATCCGTCAGTTGATTCCGCAAACCATCGAGGTGTCGCCCGATTTACCGACGAAAAACGGTTTTTTACATACAACTCAACCCTCCATCACCCTGCGGGGTCGCGCCAACGCCTTGAAAACCGGAGCCGTTCGTGTTGAAGGCGAGTCCGCTACATGGACGGCGTTTAAAGCCGAGTGGAAAAAAGAAAATGTGGCATTGTATCCGGGAATCAATCGAGTCCTCATCGAATCGCTTGACCCCAGTGGGAGTCGACTTGAGCGAAAGTCCGTCGAGGTCTGGTATGAGCCGGCCTCGACAACGCCGGTTAGAGGTGAGTTAACCCAGGACACTCGTTGGTCTCCCGAGCAAGGCCCATATCTGGTTCAAGACCGTGTTACGGTACCGTCCGAGACTACGTTGACGATTGAGCCTGGAACCACTGTCTATTTTCAATCCGGCACCGGCATCGAGGTGCAAGGGCGTCTGGTTGCCGTGGGGAGCGACGTTGACCGAATCCGCCTTTCGAGCCCGCCGGAAAACGATGCCACCTGGAATGGAATCCGATTGGTGGATGCCCAGACCAAGAACCGGCTTGCCTTTGTGGATATCCGGTCAACCGCCGCGGACCGGGAGGCAGTATTTGCCGACAAAGCCATCGTCGAGATACGTCGAAGTAGTTTCGCTGACATTGCCGGACGAGCTATCGAGGCGTCACGGTCTTCATTGGAGATCCGTGACTGCATTTTTTCCTCGCAGCCCTATGCCATGATCTTCAGCGACAGCCTCCTTGCGTCCGACCCTTTCCTTGAGATCGTGGGGAATGAATTCGGCAAAATCACCGGTTCGGATGAGGGTGCGTTGGTCCATTACGCACCACGCGAAGCCGATACCGTGATTCAGATTCGTCGCAATCGGTTCTCAGGAGGGCGTGTCCCAGCAATCCACCTCGAATCGGCGAAAGCCTTCATCCAGGCTAACCGGTTTGGTCATTTTGGAAGGAGCGACTCCGCCGCCGAAAACCGTGTTTCCAGTATCGTCGCAGACATGCAGGCGCATCCGCATCTGGTGCGGAATTTCTTTTTCGATAACGACTATGCTCTATTGATTCGCGGCGATTCCTTCGCCACTCTGGAACACAATACGATCTTCGGATCAGCCATCGCTGCCATCGATTTTCACCGCAACAATGCCGGCACCCCCGGTAGAGGGGCGGCCATTTTGGGGACAATCTTCGCCAAGAATGACTCTGTCTTGGAGGACGCCTACCGGAGTCATCCGACATGGGGCAAAACCGAAGTTCGGATTGATTATTCCCTTCTTCCCGCGGATTATCACGAATTTGGAAGCCATAATGCCGAAGGTGCGCCACGCTTTGTCAATCCACCGGATGATTTTCATCTACGCCCGGGCTCACCGGCCATCAATGCCGGTCCCAACGGCAGCGATATCGGCGCCCAAGTCCCGCACGGTCCCCGCATCACTGGAGAGCCCGGCTCTCCAACCCCGCAAACAGAGACAATCCTGCGGGTTAGCGGCCCCGGACTAACCCATTATCGCTACCGGCTCGATCAAAATCCATTGAGTCGAGCGATCCCAATTAGCGAGCCGATCGTTTTGAGCGATTTGGGAGCAGGCTGGCATCAAGTGCACGTTATCGGCAGGGACGCGGCCGGGGTATGGCAGGACAAGGGTCAGGCGACCCCCTCGGACCGTTGGCAGGTTGATCCGGCTTCGCCTGCGCTGCAAATCAGCGAGCTTCTGGCCCGTAATGACAGCATCCGCCACAACGGCGAGCTTTCTGATCTCGTCGAGCTTTACAATCAAAGTGATTCCCCCATTAACCTGACCGGCTACCGTTTGACGGACGATCTCACGGAACCGCACAAGTTCGTTTTTCCGGAAGGCGTCACCCTACCCGGCAGGACTTATTTGGTCCTGCAAGCCGACGATGACAATGAGGGTCCCGGCCTCCACCTCGGGTTTGCCTTGGACGGAGACGGAGAAGCCTTGCATCTTCTCGATCGCCCCGGCAATGGAGGCCGGGAGTTGGATTCCGTCAAATTTGGGCCCCAAATCACTGATCTTTCAATCGGACGCATCCCGCAAACCGGCTGGGGACTGACCCAACCGACCTTCGGCAAACCGAACGTCGCTCAACCTGTCGGCGATCCTATAGCGCTGGTGATTAATGAATGGCTGACGGATACAAGCCAATCCGGCTTCGAAGAGGATTTCGTCGAAATCCATAATCCGGAAGCGCTGCCGGTGGCTCTCGGGAAGCTCGCGTTGACCGACGCCCCGAATACGACGCCGCTGCGCCACAACATTGCTCCACTTACCTTCATCTCCGCCAATGGATATCGAGTGTTCATTGCAGATAGCCAACCTCAAGGGAACGCAAACCATCTCGACTTTAGGCTGTCTCCAGACTCGGGCATGTTAGCGTTGTTTCAGAAGAGAAGAAGCGAGATCGACCGAGTCGTGTATGGCCCTCAGACTACGGACGTCTCTCAAGGGCCCAAGGAAACCGGTAAGGGGCTTTATCGCAAGCTGCCGAAACCGACTCCGGGGGCCGACAATCCAGACCCGCGTACCGGTGATCCGATCGTCGTCTTGAATGAGGTCTCTGCAAACACCTCAACCGGGCTCGCGGGGTCCCCCTCTAAATCAGATTGGGTCGAATTGTACAATCCGGGAGCCACATCGGTCGACTTGTCTCAGTTTTCCCTGAGCGACCGCCTATCCGGTGACCGTCAATGGAGGTTCCCGGAAGGGACCGCCATCGCTCCAGGCGAATACCTTGTGATCGAGCTTAATCAGGAGGGCCCATCCTCGGGCGCCAATATCAATCTCGATCGTGATGGCGACTCCCTGTACCTCCTCGATTCGGCTTCCGAAAGCAAGAAGCTGATCGACTCAATTTCGTTCGGCCCTCTGCCGCGAAATCGCTCCATCGGTCGCATTCCCGAATCGCCGGCTCAATGGCAACTAACCCGCCGAACACCCCGCGAGCCCAATCAACCTGCTCAGCTTAGCCCCGCGACCTCCTTGAAAGTGAACGAGTGGATGGCCCGCCCTGATTCGGGCGAGGACTGGCTCGAGCTCTACAACCCAAACAGCCATCCGGTCGATATCGGCGGATTTTTTCTGACCGATGATCCGAACGAGCCGGGGCAATACCAATTGCCGGCCCACTCCTTTATCGGCGCCGGCGCCGATGCCTTCTTAAAGTTCGAGGCTGACGATCGCCCGACCACGGGACCGACCCACCTCAACTTCAAGCTCTCGGGGGACGGGGAATCGATCGGGCTTTCCAGTTCGGATCAGGCAGCCATCGACACTATTCGCTTCGACGAGCAAGCCGATGGCGTCTCTCAAGGGCGGTTGCCGGACGGAAAAGAGCGGATCGCTCAATTTCGAAGGACTGGAAGCCCCGAAGCCAGCAATTATCTCCCCCTGCCTATCCGTATCAATGAGGTCCTCAGTAATACCGAAGCGCCGCTTGAGGACGCAATCGAGCTGCATAATCCGACCGATAGCACGGTGCGCATCGGCGGCTGGCACCTTAGCGATACAGCCGGCATTTTTACAAAATATCGAATTCCCGCCGACACGGTCATTCCTGGCAATGGGTTCCACGTCATTTACGAGCAGCAACTGGGCGGCGGAGCGGGCTCGATTTCGGCATTCGATCTAAACGGCATCGAGGATCAGTCAGTCTATCTTTCTGCGGTCGATCAAACGGGTGACCTCACAGGCCACAGGACGCATTTCCCATTGGTCCCCACGACGCTTAACACGTCTTTGGGACGACATGCCACAAGCGATGGTCAGCAGCTCGCCCGAATGCGCCAGCCGACATTCGGCATCCAGCGACCGATCACTTTGGAGGCCTTTCGTCTTGGAACAGGCCGCCCCAATGCCTACCCGTTGATCAGTCCGCTCGTCATCAGCGAGATTATGTACCATCCACCGGAAACAGGCTCTCAAGCGAATGCCTCACAGTTTGAGTTCATTGAGCTCCAAAATCGACAGCAACAGAGCGTGTCGCTCGGCGACGCCAAATGGCGAGTTGAAGAGGGGATTCGCTTTGATTTGCCCAAGGTGACACTCCCTTCCTTCGGCGCCCTTGTCGTCGTCGCCTTCGAGCCCTCGGAAGGATCGCAAGCCTTGGCAGCCTTCCGAGATCGATATGATCCCTCGGGCGATAGCGTCATCGTGGGACCTTACAACGGCCGGCTCGACAATGCCGGAGAAAGGGTTGTCCTTTCGCGCCGGGCTTCTCCTCGAGAGCTCGAGGGAGGTCAGCCAACTCAGCCGGTCTACGTCTCGATGGATGCAATCAATTACTCGGATGATCTTCCCTGGCCTGCCGATGCCGACGGCGACGGCGCCTCGTTGAAGCGCTTGGATGGATGGTTGTACCCAAACGATCCCATGCATTGGACAGCAGCAGCGCCCCCGACCCCAGGCTACGCGTCTGCTGAAGAGATTAATGCGGACCGTGACAACGATGGCATTTCAAACCGCTGGGAGGTAAGCCATGGGCTTGACCCCTTGGATACAACCGATGGCGCCCTGGATGCGGATGACGACGGCCAAACGAATCGACAAGAGTATGCCGGCGGTACCCACCCCTGGGATCAGCGAAGCCGCCTTGAGCTCAGCAGCATCCGTCGTCAAGGGGATACAATCACGATTACCTTTACGGCTGTTGCCGGGCGTTCCTACACCCTTTTGAGAACCTCATCACTGGAAACCTCAGCTTGGAAAGAGCGAAAGCATATCGAAGCCCAGGTTACAACGGGTCGGATCAAGGTGCGCGATGCCATTGACAGCAAGGATCAGGATTATTTTTACCGGTTGGCGGCTTCAAGTCCATGAGCTCTGCCAGCAATGCGAGCGATTTCTTCGTATCGGAGCAACAATGGCTGCCGCTTTTACCGGCTCCGGTCAATTCCTTTGACGGAATCCATCGCTTAACCGGATCCATCCTCCCTCATTTACCGTGCGCCCTGTCACTTATCGTGACCCTAGGATCGAAAGTCCGGAACCGCCCCCTTATGCCTTACCGTCCAAAGACCGTCTATTGGAGCTTGACGGTGACCTTTTGAGAGAGTCGCACGCTGGAGGTCGGCCGCTTCCTTTCTCCTCCGTTGCCGCTATTCCCCGGCGGCATCGGTACTTCGCGTTGGAAGGTCATCTCTTCTTTCCATTCACTTGAAATGAGACGTCCCTTGTATGGATCGAAGCGAAGCTGCCCAGAAATGCTGCCATCTTTTAGCTTATACGCCCGCTCTTTGCCGGACGCCGGCTTGGCCGACTGCAGACTGCCATCAAACGCCACCATCACCGATTTTTTCTCGGTTCCATTTCCAGGTGTCCATGTCTCGACCTGGTAAGTCCCAACGCCGCGAAGCTCACCGACCCTTCCGTAATTCCTTGAAAACACTGCCTCCCACTCCATACCGTCAGTCAACCGATTCGTCCGGGCTTGGATCGGCGACAGGAAAAAGCTCAAATTTTCGGAGTCAAACAAGGCCTCGGCCATACCACGCCAATACCCCGAAGCCCTCAGCGTTGCCTTATCCACCATGGCACCTGCTTCAATCCGCTTCAAACGCCCGTCCGAGCCTGCCTGCCCAATAACGCGCTCGCCTACCAGCCCGCCAAAAATCTTGACCAGCTCCGGATCTCCCTCAGAGTGACCCGTTCCCCCTGTGCCGGAATCAAAGGTCTCCACACCACTGGCCCGCTCTCGCCGGAACTTGAGTGCTGTCACCTCGATCCCAAGCTTGGCACCAGCCGTATCGCTGCTTTCCAGCACCGAAACTTCGATTTCCCGGGTTTGTGAAAGGTGACGCTGCCGCGGCTCCGGTCGAAAGGGGGATTGGATTTCAAGCTTACGGTCCTCGGCAATCTTATATCGAAATGCCTTCCCCTGCGGCCACTTCACTCTAAGCTCGGGTCGACCCGCGTTCGTGGCCGAGACCGCATCGGTGCTTGTCTGACTCTTGGCATTGGCCCCTTCCTTCTCCTCCGAGGCTGAACGCTTCGACTCGCCACAACCGGCAAGGCAAATAATAAGAACACAGGCCCCGACATAAGGGATTGAATCGCTCAGGTGCTTCATATGGATTCACGCGCCGACACACGGCTGGAACAAAGATGGGGACCGTCCCGATACGGAACCAGTCCCCATTCAATGGCCGAATTTCTTTTTTGTCATGCTCTTAACCTTGCGGTCGTAACGACAAGACTTCCACCCTGCCGCCGAGCATACCATGCATGATCGACCCATTTTGGCCGCAGTCAAGCTTGATTTTAAAAACCGAGATCGGCCGAGCCCTCTTTCCGGATGCTGCGGGCAGTGGCTTTCATTTGCCGCAGAAGCTCGGGCCGGTGACTCGCCAGATTTTTGCGTTCGCCGGGATCCTTTTTTAAATTGTAAAGCTCGTAAGCTTCTTCGTTGCCATTGCGCACGAGCTTCCATTTCCCCTGGCGCAAAGCGATCTTGCCTTTGAATTTCCAGTAAAGGTGGTGATGCTTGCGTTGGGGCTTGCCAAGGAGCTCAGGGAGAAACGAAATCCCGTCAATGTCACCCGGAGGCTCAAGACCGGCAACCTCACAGGCTGTGGGCATGACATCCCAGAAGGCCGAGACATGATCGGACACACTCCCGGCTTCAATCTTACCCGGCCACCATGCAATCATCGGGACCCGAATTCCCCCTTCGTAAAGGTCACGCTTATAGCCGCGTAATGGGCCATTCGAATTAAAAAACGCATGATCGTGTCCTCCCTCGTGATGAGGGCCATTGTCAGAGGTAAAGATGACCAGCGTCTCCTTGGCGATGCCAAGCTCCTGGAGGAGATCAACGATACGCCCGACATCTCGGTCCAATCGGGTAACCATCGCCGCAAAGCCCTTCTCGGTCTCAGGCCATTCCTTATCTTTGTACTCCCCGTATTCAGGGACTTCCATTCCATGGCGTCCCGCTTGGTTATTGGCATGGGGGATGGTGTAATGCGCCTGGAAAAAGAACGGGCCGTTTTGGTGCTTACGGATAAACCGAAGGGCCTCCCTTGTCATGAGATCGTGACTGTAATCGACCTTTTTTGTGGCAACGCCGCTTAATCCCTTGGCGTAACCGCTATCGGCATAGTCGACTTCGTTCTCCAGTGCGATCTTTTGGCCATTTCGCCAAAGAAACTCCGGCCAATAATTGTGGGCCGCAACCTGATTCAAGTAACCGTACCAAAGGTCGAAGCCCTGCTTGTGTGGCGCCCCGGTCGTATCGGCTTCGCCCAGCGCCCACTTACCGACTCCACCAACGGCGTAGCCGGCCTCACCCAGCAGCTTGGCGGTGATGCGGTCATTCGGGGCGAGGTCATAATCGGCATTCGAGCCGATTGGGGTGTGCCCGGTGTGGTAACCGGTTCGTAAGCTCAGTCGAGAAGGACGGCAAACTGTCTGACCGGAATAATGGTCGGTAAATCGCATCCCTTCCGAGGCGAGCTGATCGATGTTGGGCGTCTTGATTTCCTCCTGACCATAGCAGCCGAGATCCCCATAGCCCAAATCATCGGCCATAACATAGATGATGTTGGGCTGGGAGGCGGCCGCAGCCCGGCCGGGCAGGCTCAAACCTCCCGCCAAGACAGCCGCCGCCACCATTACAGCATTTCCCAGGCCTCTTAATCGCGTCGTGTTTCTCATCAGCTTGCTTTCTCGTTGAGACTTTCTCTTGCAAACGCCTTCGCGGATACAAACCGACGCCTCGCTGCTCAATAAAGCTTGGTTTGATCCGCCGGCACTTTTAAGTCTTTTTGAAGCCGTTTCAGCTCCGTTTTCAGTCGCTCCTGGACCTCTTGGTATTTGGCCTCGCCGTAATAATTTTTTGTCTCCTTCGGATTCGCCTTCAGATCGAGCAACTCCCATTCGCCTTCCCTATAGAAGTGGACCAGCTTATAACGGTCGGTAACGACCCCGTAGTGACGCCGGACACTGTGAGCCCCCGGATACTCATAATAGTGATAATAGAAGCTCTCGCGCCAATCATTAGGCCTCTTCCCCTGCAATAAGGGAACCAAGCTGCGCCCTTGCATATCGCTCGGGACTTCCGCGCCCGCCATTTGCAAAAAGGTCGGAGCAAAGTCCACCGGTGAGACGATCTGCGAGTTTTCGCTGCCGGGCTCGGTCACGCCGGGCCAACGGACCACCAACGGAGTCCGTAGCGATTCTTCATAAATCCAGCGTTTATCGAACCAGCCATGCTCGCCCAGATAAAACCCTTGATCGGAGCTGTAAACGACAACGGTGTTTTCAGCCAAACCGGACTTTTTCAGGTAGCCGAGCAAGCGTCCCAAATTGGCATCGATCGAGGCAATACAGCGTAGGTAATCCTTCAAATAGCGCTGGTATTTCCAGCGGACCAGCTCCTTTCCCTCGAGGTTCTGTTGACGAAACGCCTCATTCTTCGGGCGGTACGCCGCGTTCCAAGGGTAACGCTGGGTCTCATTGAGATCGCCCGGAACCCGGAGCTTCAGATCGCCTTTGTTCATATGCTTGGCGATCATCATCTTCTGGTTTTTCACCGGGCCGGCGCGGCCGGCATAATCGTCAAACAGGGTCGCCGGCTCCGGCAATGTCACATCGTCATAAAGCGAGAGCTGTTCGGGCCCGGGCTGCCAATTCCGATGAGGCGCTTTGTGCTGATACATCAGCATGAACGGTTCGTCTTGGTCACGCTTGGACTTGAGCCACTTCAAGGCCTCATCCGTAATCACGTCGGTCGTGTAACCGGTGTGCTCGACACGCCCATCCGGCGTGCGCATTGCCGGATTATAATAAGGGCCCTGCCCATAAAGCACATGGTAATAATCGTAACCGACCGGCTCGGCCTTCAAATGCCACTTGCCGACAATCGCCGTTTGGTAGCCGGCCTCCTGCAGCAGCTTCGGAAAAGTCTGTTGGCTCGTATCGAAGCGCTGACCGTTCCGATAAAATCCATTCAGATGGCTGTACTTACCGGTCTGAACAACCGAGCGCATCGGCCCGCAAATGGAATTGCTGACGTAGCATTCTCGGAACAACATCCCTTCGCTCGCGAGCCGGTCGATATTCGGCGTGGGCGCATACTCGGAGAGCCATCCCCCATACGATTGAATCGCTTGATACGCATGGTCATCGGCATAAACAAAGATGATATTCGGACGCTTCCCTTCCGCTTCCGCCCCGTTCATAACCAACGGGCTTCCTGCGAAAAGGATTGTGATCACCGCCCAAAGCCATCGTCCTTTTGCACTGCTCTGCTCGTTCATGACTAATCCTTACTGTTGAGGGTTACCGCATTCATCTGGACGCCCAAAGAGTACTCAATGCCCCGCCCGGCAGGCAAGGAAATACTCCCCTTGCGCCCTGTGTCATCATTCTCCTGAAGACGCCGCGCTGCCGGTCTCGGCATACTGTTGTACGATCCCCTTCCAGGTCGCTCCAAGCTCATCAACCAACTTGCCAAACGCAATCTTTTCGGTCTTGAGCCGGGCATTATCAACCGCCTGTTTTGTCGTCCAGGTGGTTGCCATATGCGACCTGGTATCACTTGCTTCGGCGACACCATAGACATGGTTTTTTAGCAACAGGTCCGCAACGCATTAAATGCGATTCGAATTATGGGCCAACTTGCCCAAAAAAACCCCCGCCCTGGGACTGCACCCCCAAGCCAAAGAGACTTCAAGACCAACTTCCCCGAGGCAGGCCCAACGTCGCAGCACAGAGCCAAACAGCTCGCATGGCTTGCCCTTTGGCATGGTGCGTGCTTGACCCTTAAGCGATTTCGATCGATTTTTACCGCCAAGACTGCGGTCTGGGCACTCGGGAAAGAAAATCATCTAAAAACGACCAGGAGAAGCAACGTTCTATGCAAGGATTACCAACGAAAGGATTGTTACCCAGGCGTCAGACTCTTTTAGGCAAGCTCGGGCTCTTTTTAGTCATTCCATGTCTGACCGGCTTGGTCCCCGATGACTTACGGGGTGAAACACTCATTTCCTGCGAGGGCTCGCCGGGCGATCTGATCGACCGAGGCTTTTACATAGCCGAATATCCGGGCCACAGTCTCGGCACAGTGACCCTGGAATTTGCGGCGAATACCGCGGGCGATTACACCCTCTCCCTGACCGCTCGGAAGGAGACTTACGACGGCGAGGTGATTGCAAGCCCCTCGGAACGGGTGGAGCTATCGGCCAACTCGAACGAAGGCGTCCCGGTGACCTTCAACTTTGGCAACGTCCCGATCGAGGAATTCAGCACCGTGACATTTGAAATCAACCAGGAGGCCGGTCCCACGGCCAGCGTGTTCTACGCCGTGCCCGCCGAGGACACTTCCTGCCCTGTCTCTCAGACCAACGGGACTTCGCCGCCGCTGGATACCCATCGCCGCCAAGGTGTCAAAATCGAAGTAACCGGGAATTCAGCGGACCTTTTCGTCGAATCGGGCGAGTCGATCCAAGCCGCAATCGACGCGGCGGATTCCGGTCAAACAGTTCGAGTCGCCGAAGGCACCTTCCAAGAAAGCTTTTCCATGCGAAGCGGCGTCGATGTGGTCGGAGCCGGCAAGGCAAAGACGACGGTCGAAGGCAACGGCGACGCCATCGTCACAGCCGACGAAGCTACAGACACGAAATTGGAGGGCTTTCACTTCACTTGGTCCGGAGAAGGGCAACCGACGATCGTGGGAATCGACATCACCGGCGGTGATCCCATGATTACCGGAAACAAGATCACCGGCACGAAGAATGGCATCGCAATCGGCGGCGGATCCAGTGCCATCGTTCAAAACAATTTCGTCTGCGACAATGGGAACACGGACAACGAAATCATTGACTACGGTATCGTCAATCTGCATTCGACACCGTTGATCGCCAACAACCGGGTCTGCCGTAACGAGGTTGGCATCTATATCGCTTGGAAAGAGTCGGCCGGCACCCGCGTCATCAATAACACCGTCGCTCAGAACGAGAACGAAGGCATCTGGTGCTACAGCCAAGCCGACGCGACCATCAAGAATAATATCGTCGTCAATAATAATGTCGGCATCGCCGCACTGAGCAATGCGAAACCAAAGCTGAGCTACAACAACGTTTGGAACAGCACCTTTCGCGACTATGACGCCCAGGACGGAAGCACCGCTTCCGCCGGTGTCGGAAGTATCTCGGCCGATCCGCTTTTCGATGAATCCGCTCCCGACCGGTTTCTCCTGACCGAAGGCTCGCCTTGCATCGACGCCGGCGATCCGAGATCCATCTTTGACGATCCTGACGGCTCCCGCAACGACATGGGCTACACCGGCGGCCCAAGCGGCACAGAAGGAGTCCGAGAGAGCCCCGTCGCCAGCGGCTTCGTGTTTACGTCTGTCGGCAATATTCCCGTGTCTCAAATCACCCAAAACGGTACGGGCTTGGGTCTCGCCAACGTCTCCGACGCGGCCGCCGGCGAGCTTTCGATTCCCGATTACAATGATGCCCCATTCGGCGGGAAGATATGGCTAAACGGCCTGTTTGGCGAGTTCGACGGCAACGTCGAATTCTATCAAATCCTTGTCGCTCCGTGGAGTGGTCGGACGCCGCCGGACAGCTCGGCGTTCGAGCCGTTGGATGATCCGCTCACCAAGGTGCGCTACTTCGTTTCCTCGTCCGGGCGTGTCGACGCGCGCCGCGTCAATGTCGGACCGGACGAGGATGGCCTCTACGAACGCACCGAGGAAGGATATTGGGCCCACCCCGACTTGAAGATGATCTGGAACACCCGGCGTTTTGCCAATGGTATCTATCAGGTCAAGATCAAGGCCTTCGACAAAGACAAGAATGAAGTCTCATTGCCAAGCAACGAGCAGGACAGCATCACGCTCGTCATCGACAATGCCCCCGTAACGGCGAAAATTGTCGAAGTTCGGCACGACAGCTCACCCGTCCCAGAGTGCGGCATTATCGACCTTTCAAGTGAGACCGAAAATATCGCTTTCAAGATCACCGCCAGCCATCCGAACGGCTACCTGCATAGCTTCAACATCGGTGTCGAATATGGGAGTAATAAGAACGGCGGCCGGATTGTTCGGCAACAGTATGAAGGTGAAAATGACGGCTCACGGCCGACCTGGAACGGCGTCACCGAGACCGTATTCAATTCCACGGACTCGGGGAATCTAGATCCGTGGCATACTTGCGCTTATCAATTCGATCTACACGCACGCGCTCGGACCACGACGGGTTTCGGTCGGATCTACCGAGACCAGTTTGACGAAAACCTCACTCTTGAGCTATCGGAGGGATCGTCGGGCGCTTCCGCGGACCTGGATGGAGACGGGGATGTGGACGGCGACGACCTGGCTATCTTCGCCTCACAATTCGGCGGTGTCAATGCCGGTGAGTAGGCCAGGCCTCACTCAAAGCACCACCTATTATTGAAACAACCCAAACGCGAATACCGAGTCATGACCAGGCTAAGCTATCCTATTAACACACTCGTCATCGCCTCCCTCGCTTTCGCGGGAACAGGAGCAGTCGGTGCCGCCGAAGTGGATGTGTCTGCCGAAGGCACCGTGAAGGACGACCAGGTCGTCGTGGAGCTTTTCGGAAATGCTCCTGATGTGACCCTTTACAGTTTCGGTATCCGTATCGGCTACGATCCCGACCAAGTTGAGCCGATCGATGCCGAAACGAATGGCGCGCAGTGGTACTTCGGAGACGGCAAAAACAACAAGCCGTACTCGGGGGCGCGTATTCTGGCGGAAACGAGTCGGGTCCTCTTGATCGGCGGCAGGCTTGATACCGAGAGCCCGCAAGCCGGCCTGGGCGGAAATGAAATCCGTCTCGGGACTGTCACCTTCACGAAGCCGGAGGCCGGAACGCCCGATCTGAGCCTTGGACTCGCCCGAACGGAGGAGAGCTTCTCCAACTTTGTTACGACAGAAGGACGCGTGCTCGATGACATCGAAGGGGGGATCAGCTTCGGGACTGTCCAGTTTGAAGGAGAGAGCACCGACACCGACGGCGATGGCCTGCCGGATGAATGGGAAGAGGAGCATTTCGGCGATCTCTCCCAATCCGCCCAAGATAATCCGGACGGCGACAGATTGACCAACGAAGAGGAATTCATCGCCGGCACAGACCCGCAAGCAGGCGACTCCGTTTTCTCGCTTCAAGTGGCTCTGGCCCCTGAAGGCATTCGCCTCCGTTGGCAGAGCTCGCCAGACCGCATTTACAGCATTAAGGTCTCCAAGTCACCCAGCGGTGACTTCGAAACACTCGAAGACAATATTGAGGCCACCCCTCCGGAAAACACCTACATTGCCCCAATCGACAACAAGAGCACACCTCGCTTCTATCAAATCAGTGTCAGGCGGGCGCAACCCTAGCGAGGCGTTGCCTCGGACCATGCGAAGCATGAAGGCGATCAAGGTCAGCAGGGGACTGCCGACCCTACCACCGCTGTTGCGGTAGGGACCGCACTCCGCTGCGGTCCGCGCCTTCGCTTCTGCGAAGGCATTCTAAACCTTGACTCATCCTCAACAAGCTAGCGGGCAGACCTCGGGAGCCCAACGCGGGCGCCCATACAGGACTATCGCCCCCAAAAAAAGCGCTCAAAATGACGTTGCCCGTGGGACGTCATTTTGAGCGGAGGCCTGAGCCCGGGCTGGCCTATCAGGCTGCCTGTTCCTCAAGCTTCGGCGCTTCCGGGAAATCAAGCTCTGTCCCAAAGACATGGTTGAACAAGTTGGAATAGGTGGCCAGGCCAATGTAGGCGATCGCTTCCGTAATCTCCCCATCGCTGTAGCCGGCATTCTTGACGGCCTCCAGCTCACCGTCTTCCACAAAGCCTTTGGTCTCCATGACACGGGTCACAAAACGGACCAATGCCTGTTGCTTCGGATTCTCCGGCTGATGCCGACGAATGGAGAGGATTTGATCGTCGGTCAGCCCCGCTTTTTTGGCCATGGTGGTGTGGGCCGAAACACAATAGTGGCATTCGTTCTTCTGGCTCACCGCCAAATAAACCACTTCCCGGTCCGCCTGCGAAAGCTCACCGTTCGATAGCGAATCGGCCATGAAGAGATAGGCCTTAAGTCCGGCGGCGCTATTGCCCATCCCCCGGAAAATATTCGGGATTTTCCCGAGCTTATTTTCCACTTCATCAAATAATTGCTTCACCTCTCCCGTTGCTTCCTGCGGCTCAATCTTTTTAAGTCTCGGCATAATCGCGTTTCCAATAACTCGTTTCGTTTCCGTTTCGCTAGCACGATCCCATCGCTGACATTTGCTTTCGGACCCTGAACGTGAGGCTTCTCTCCCTTTCAACGTCGTCCGAAAACACTGCCAATCCCCTTTGAGGAGTTTCAACCAGCGTGGATTATTCCCAACCGATCGAAAGGACCAGGACGTTTCACTGTGTGGCCGCTATTCCTCTTTAGCCTCCTCCTCGTCGTCATCATCAATGACGACCGGAGCGAGGGCATGGAGCTTATCTCGCTTACCGAGGTTGACGAGCTTGACCCCTTGCGTGTTGCGACCGGTCAGGCGAATATCGGTCACTCCCATTCGGACCATTTGCCCGGCGTTGGTGATCAGCATGATCTCATCCCCGTCGTTCACGGTAAGGCCTCCGATAAGATCGCCGGTCTTATCGCTGTACTTCATCGTGATAATCCCTTTGCCCCCTCGCGTCTGCTTACGATACTCGTCAAAATTTGTCCGTTTGCCGATTCCGTTCTCGCTGGCCACCAGGAGCGTGGCATCCGAAACCACCTTGGCCAGTGCCACCACGGCATCTTTCTTGTCCAAGGCAATCCCGCGGACACCGGAAGCGGGACGCCCCACAGAGCGCACCTCTTCTTCCGAAAAGCGGATGCTCTGGCCCTTCTGTGTGATCATGACGATGTCGTCGTCACCGCCGGTCAATTTGACATCGATCAGCGTATCCCCTTCCTCAATCCCGATTGCGATGATCCCGCCTTTGCGGATATTGGCGTACTCGGAAAGGGCGGTCTTTTTGACCTTGCCATGCCGGGTCGCAAAGAAGAGAAAGCCGCCTTGCTGCCATGTTGTGTCCTGGCGATTTTCCCCCGAGCGGGCCACAACCCGGATCAAGGCAGCGACATGCTCATTGGCCTGCAATTCAAGCAAGTTGGCAATGCTGCGGCCTTTTGCGGTTCGGCCCATATCGGGGATTTCATGGACGCGCTCGACATAGACACGACCTGTGTTGGTAAAGAACAGGAGATAATCGTGGGTGCTCGCGGTAAAAAGATGCTCGATAAACTCACTGGATTCGCCGTCACCGCTGGGCGCCTCCTTCGTCCCCATCCCGATAACGCCCTTGCCTCCACGTTTCTGTGAGCGGTAGGAGCTCAGATTGGTCCGTTTGATGAGGCCCTTATGGGTGATGGTAATAATCACCCCTTCATTGGCGATGAGGTCTTCAATCGCCATCTCCCCTTCGTCCGGGATGATTTCCGTCCGCCTCGGCTTGCCATGCTTTTTCTGGATTTCCCGAAGCTCCTCCTTGATGATCGTCAAAACCCGCTCCTCTTTGGCGAGGATATCGATCAAATCTTTGATCTTCTCGAGCAGCTCGTCGTATTCGGATCGGACCTTGTCCTGCTCGAGCCCGGTCAATTGGTAAAGCCGGAGATCGAGGATCGCATTGGCTTGCGCCACACTGAACATGTAGCGCCCCTCGACAAGCCGGGCTTCACTGCGGATGAGGATGCCCAACTGCTCGACGGTCGCACGATCAAAATTGTACTCCAGCAAGCGCGTCCTCGCCTCATCCCGGTCGGCGGACTCCCGAATAATCCGAATGAATTCGTCAAGGTTGGCCAAGGCAATGAGGTAGCCCTCAAGCACTTCGGCACGATCTTCCGCCTTGCGCAGCTCATACCGAGTCCGACGAATGATGACTTCCCGGCGATGCTCGATGTAGCAATCGATCAACTGCTTGATATTGAGCACCTTCGGGCGTTGGTGATCGATCGCGAGCATGTTGGCCGCAAACGAGGTCTCAAGCTGCGTATGCTTGTAAAGGTTGTTGATCACCACCTTCGGGATCGCATCTCGCTTGACCTCGACAACCACCCGCGTATTCTCGTCCGATTCGTCACGGACCGCTGTGACATCGGTCAGCACCTTATCGTTCACGAGCCCGGCAATACGCTCCACCAGCGTGGCTCGGTTGACGGTGTAGGGGATCTCGGTAATGACAATCTGCTCCTTACCGCCGCGAAGCTGCTCGACCCCGACTTTCCCACGGACCTTAACGCTGCCTCGACCGGTCTCGAAGTATTTCTTGATCCCGTCATAACCGCAAATCACACAGCCGGTAGGGAAATCAGGGCCTTTGATATATCGGGCCAATTCCTTCGAGGTGATCTGGGGATTGTCGATTTGAGCGCAAATCCCGTCGATGACCTCGCTCATATTATGCGGCGGGATATTGGTGGCCATCCCGACGGCAATACCGGTCGCGCCATTAACGATCAAGTTCGGGAAGGCAGCGGGGAAGACCGTCGGCTCGGTTAATCGCTCGTCGTAGTTGGGGACAAAGTCGACGGTGTCTTTGTCCATGTCATACATGAGCGCCGCCCCAAGATGGGTCATGCGGGCTTCGGTGTACCGCATCGCAGCGGGTGGATCGCCTTCGACCGATCCGAAATTGCCCTGGCCATCGACCAGGGGCTCGCGCATCGACCAAGGCTGAGCCATGTGCACCAGCGTCGGATAAATGACCGCCTCGCCGTGTGGATGGTAGTTCCCGCTGGTATCACCGCAGATTTTGGCGCACTTGAAATGGCTCCGTCCCGGATAGAGCGAGAGCTCGTGCATGGCGTAAAGGATACGCCTTTGCGACGGCTTCAGCCCATCCCGTGCGTCGGGCAGGGCACGGGAAATGATCACCGACATCGAATAATCCAGAAAGGAATTCTTGATCTCGTCGGTGACGTTGACGTTCTCGATGCGCTCGTTTCTGAGGTGTGGTGCGCGACCTTCGGAATCTTGCCTCTCGTCGGAATCCGGCATGGGCTAATCTCCTAACCGTAAAGCGAAATGGTCCATCTTCCCCTTAAACATCAAGGTTGCGGACATTCAAAGCGTTGTCGTCGATAAACTGCCGTCTCGGCTCCACTTCATCCCCCATGAGCTTGGTGAACATTTCCTCCGCCTCAACGGCATCCTCAAGACTAATCCTGAGCAATTTCCGTTTGGAGGGATTCATCGTGGTCTCAAACAGTTCCTTGGGATTCATCTCGCCTAAGCCCTTGAAACGCTTGATTTGAAGGCCGCGGCGCCCGATCTCTTTGACCGAGGTCAGGATTTGCGGGATGGAAAAGATCGGCTTCACAGTCGCCTTTTCCCCCTCACCCTCGATCAATTCATATAAAGGCTCATCTTGAGCCGAATAATGCTCGATGTCGAGCTCCTTTTCGCCGAGCTTCCTAAAGATATCTTCGATCGCACGGCTCTCATGAAGCTCCACGTGCGTGGCGCGCCGGCCTGGTCCACGGCCATTGCCCTTGGAGGCTTCTTCGTCGAAATCTTCCCCAAAGAGACGCAAATCCGGATTCTCTTCGCCAAATCGGGCCAGCTCCTCTTCATCGTGGAAGTAATGCACATAATCCTCATTGCCCTCGCGGACACGGACCAAATGCTTCGGGAGCTCATGCGTTCCCGACTTGGCGTGCTCCACATACTCGGCGAAATCGCCTCCATGCCGCCGAATCGCCCGCTCATACTTATCGAGTGACTCGAGCAGCTCCAGGATTTCAGCCAACCTGGAAGGGGATAAGATTTTCTCATCAGCCAGGTTCTTCAGCCTGACGTCCTCCGTGCCGAGCGAGATCAGCATCCGGGACAATTGCGCCTCTTCGTCGACATACTCGACCCGTTTCTTGCGCCGGATTTCATACAGGGGCGGCTGCGCGATGTAGACACAGCCTTGTTTCACCAACTCCGGCAACCGACGGTAAAAGAATGTCAGCAGCAGCGTCCGAATGTGCGACCCGTCCACATCGGCATCCGTCATGATAATGATCTTATGGTAGCGTAACTTTTCAATATTAAACGCCCCATCGCCATCCCCGGACCCAATGCCGGTCCCGACAGCGGTGATCATCGTTCGAATCTCATTGTTTTGAAGGACTTTATCCAAGCGGGCCTTCTCGACATTCAAGAGCTTTCCCCTGACCGGGAGGATCGCCTGGTACTTTCGGTCGCGCCCTTGTTTCGCGGAGCCACCGGCGGAATCCCCCTCGACGATATAGAGCTCGGTATTTTCGGGATTCCGATCCGAGCAATCCGCCAATTTGCCCGGCAACCCACCACCGGAGAGAGCACTCTTGCGAACCGTCTCCCGTGCCTTTCGGGCGGCCTCACGCGCCCGGGCCGCCATCAATGCCTTCTCAATAATCTTCTTGGCAACCGGCGGATTGGTGTCGAAATGCTCCATCAATCCTTCGTAGATGATCGAGGAGACAACCCCTTCGATCTCGGTATTAACGAGCTTGACCTTGGTTTGCGACTCAAACCGGGGATCGGGCAGCTTGACGCTCAGCACGCACATCAGCCCCTCGCGAACATCGTCGCCGGAAATGGCAGGATCCTTGTCCTTCACCAAATTGTTGGTCTTGGCATATTGGTTGATCGCTCGGGTCAGGGCGGTCCGGAACCCGGTCAGGTGAGTCCCGCCATCGGAATTGCGGATGGCGTTGGCATAGCAGAGGATTTGGTCGTTGTAGCTATCGGTATACTGTAAAACAGCATCGATATAGACTTCTCCCTTCTGCGCCGAGATCGTAATCGGCTTCGGATGAACGAGCTGCTTGCCTTTGTTGTGCTGCTTGACGAATTCGGCAATCCCATCCCGGTAATAAAAACGCTCCGACTTGTTCTCTTCCCGCTCATCTTCCAGGACAATCTCAACTCCGGGGTTCAGGAAAGCCAGCTCCCTCAAGCGGGGAGCCAAGAGATCAAACCGAAACTCGGTCGTGATGGTAAAGATTTCCGGGTCCGGCTTGAATGTTATCAGTGTCCCACTCTGCTTGGACTTCCCGATAACGGTCAATTTCTTGGTGGTCTGCCCTTTCTCGAATTCCATGGTATAGACCTTGCCGTCCCGGTAGATCTCCACTTTGAACCAGTCGGACAATGCATTGACGCACTTCGCTCCCACACCATGCAGGCCACCTGAATACTTGTAAGCCCCTTGCCCAAATTTCCCCCCGGCATGCAAGCTTGTGAGCACAAGCTCGACCGAGGGCATGTTCCACTTGGGATGGACATCAACCGGAATGCCACGCCCATCATCCTTGACCGTGCAGCTTCCATCAACGTGCAGGGTGATCTCTATCCGCTTGCAATATCCGGCCAGATGCTCATCGATTGAATTATCCAAGACTTCAAAGACCGAATGATGCAGTCCTTTCTCATCGGGATCCCCGATGTACATCCCAGGCCTTTTCCGAACAGCCTCAAGGCCTTCTAATTTGTCGATCTTGGAGGAGTCATATTCGATATCCACATTCCCGGCCGTGAATGCGGCCGGGTTGGTCTCCATTTCCGGTTCATTTGCCATACAGAGTCGGTTCCACGCGCTGATTCCTAAAAGTCCCCCCACTATACTACCAGCCCGGAGACGGCACAATGGTTATTTCCAAGCCCCTCAGCAATCACACAAAATCTTGTATAGCCTCCAGCTCACCTTAACAAGATAATGGGCGGCGGCAAATTTGGCGTGCCCCTTTCGGATCTCCCTGATAGGGACGCCGTCCGCGGTGTCCCATTCTTCGTCCGTCCGTGATTGAGGGGATGACCTTACACTCTCCAAGACGATTGCCCGCTTCTTCATTTGTCACCCCAAAGCCCCTTTCGTGCTTGGGATTTCACCTGAAAGGCGCGGATCATGCTGGCAAGCGGCATCAACGGCCCGAGCGAACGCCTTAAAGAGCGCTTCGACAATGTGATGGGGCTCGCGCCCATACAACAATTCCAGGTGGAGATTGCAGCGCGCCTCGTTGACAAATCCTTGAAAAAACTCGCGGGCCAGCCCGAAGCGAAAGGCACTGCTCATGTCCTGCCTTTGTTGTTCTTGAGTAAGCTGTGCGTAATCGAAATCGTCCAGCCCCCGGTAAACGAGGTAGGCGCGTCCGCTAAAATCGATAACACAACGAGCAAGGCATTCATCCATCGGCACATACGCTTCGCCGGTCAAGGGATTCCGCGGATCAAAACCGGCCCCATAGCGACGGATCCCTGTCTTGTCTCCCAAGGCTTTATAAAATGCCTGACCCAGCACAAGGCCGCAGTCTTCCACGGTGTGATGGGCATCGACAGCCAAGTCTCCGCGGCAATGCAGTTCCAGATCGATCACGGCATGCTTGGCAAACAGCGTCAGCATGTGATCGAAGAAAGGGATACCCGTCTCGATATCCGATTTTCCGGAACCGTCCAGGCTGCACCGGAGGGTGATCTCAGTCTCCCGGGTGGCTCGATTGACTTCTGCGGATCGCTTCATAGGGAACCACTTCACAGCGAAACGTCACCTCCGACTCGCCTCGGATTCCTTGAGGCCAAAAGCAATGGAAGAGGCAAAGCCCAAAATTTGACTCAAATCCGTCAAATGTATTGGACACGAACTTATTGGACAAGGGATTTCAGGGGATTCAGAGGACCGCGTCCTCAAAGAAGGAGCCCCGAGCCCATCAAAGAGGTTCTCGGACCATCCCGCGCTCACGTCTTCTGGCTATGACTGACCGCGGCCAAAAAACGCTCCGCATCGATTGCCGCCTCGCATCCTTGACCGGCAGCGGTTACTGCCTGGCGATAGATATAATCGGCGCAGTCTCCGGCCACAAAGACCCCCGGCGCACTGGTTTCGCGACCGTTCTTGGGAACGAGGTATCCGGAATTCATCTCCAACTGTCCCTCGAACAAATGGGTATTTGGCACATGTCCGATCGCCACGAAAAGCCCTGCCGCCTCCAGCTCGCTCTCGGACCCGTCTTGGACATTGCGCAGGCGGACCCCGGTGACCTTATCCGCCTTTGTGTCAAGCACTTCCGTGACAACCGTATTCCAGATCGGTTTGATCTTCTCGTTTGCCAAAGTCCGCTCAGCCATGATCTTGGACGCACGCAACTGGTCACGCCGATGCACCAGATAGACCACCGATCCAAACCGCGTCAGGTAAGTCGCCTCTTCGCATGCGGAGTCACCACCGCCGACCACAACCAGAGGCTGATTCCGAAACATCGGCAACGCGCCATCACAGGTCGCGCAATAGGTAACCCCTTTCGTCTCCAATTTGGTCTCGCTCTCCAACCCGATACGCCGCGGGCTGGCGCCACTCGCCACAATCAAGCTGAGCGTCTCGACAGTGTCGCCGTCGATGGTCAATCGAATCGGATCCGCGGAAGCATCCACGGACTCCACAGTGCCATACCGGACCCGGGCACCGAAGCGCTCCGCTTGCTGTTGCATCTGCACCATCAACTGTGTGCCATCGATCCCTTCCGCGAATCCGGGGTAGTTCTCAACAATCGTGGTTGTCGTAAGAAGGCCGCCGGGCATTGTGCCCGAGACCACCAAGGGCTGGAGCTCGGCACGCGCGGTATAAATCGCCGCGGTTAGCCCGGCACAGCCGGTTCCGATTATAACTGCATTTTCCATAAGAAGAGGGAAATGTTGCCTGTTTCCCTAATCTTCGCAAGTTAAGGTTTATGAGCTCGAAGTCTGGTTGGACTCATCGCCTTGCCCTGATTCCGAGTCGGCTTCGTCGCTCTGCCCCGAATCGCTTGAATCGGTCGACTCCGATGAGGATGGGCCGGCAGATTCCTCGTTGGAGCCGGCATCCTGGGGGCCATTCTCGCCACTCGAGCCTTCTTCGCCGGAGGAAGCGGAAGATTCCGCCTCCTCCCCCTCATTGGCAGTCGAGCCTTGCCCATCCTCTTCGGCTGAGCCTTCGTCGCCCCCTTGGCTTGAGCCGGCTTCGCCCCCATCGGCCGAGGAATCGCCTTCACTTCCTTCACTGGAATCCACTCCAGGGATATCCGACGGGACGAGCGACTTACCGCCGGAAGAGCCCGGCGCGGGTGGGGCGCCTTGAGTCGACAGCCCCGCCCCGGATGAACCTTTTTGGCCATCCCCATCTTCGTCATCAGGCTGCACCATCAGCTCGGAGCGCTTCTTCAAAACCGAATTGACGGTATAACTTGGGACAAGGTAGGTCCACTTCTCAAAGGCCTTTTCTTTCTCCAATTTATCGTGAAGCTGTTGGATCTCCTTGCGGCGCTTTTTAGCAGCGGCTTCTTTTTCATTGCTGCTCCCGCTGCCTTGACTATCCTGACCTTTCCCATCACCCTTCTGACCGCTCTTGTTGCCGTTCGTCGGCTCGGGCACCGGCGGCAAGTCGGCCGAGACCTCCATGCTCAACGGATACTCATTATCGGAAGTCTTCTTCCCGATTTGAATCCGGTAGGTAAAATCGTCGAACGTGGTAATGGTCGCGACTTTGGGATTCTCCAGGCCGGTTTCTTTCGGGGCATTCGCCTCGGTAATCACGTCGTTAAAGGAGGGCGACGAGAAGACACTGCCCAAGCTCGAGACCTTGTTGGTCGCGAGGGTCTCCCCTTTTTTCGGGGTGGCCAGCTTCCACTCCCCATTCGCGGTTTCTCGGCTTACCTTCCATTGGTAGGCCTTATCCTTTCCGTCCATCGCCACGGATCGAATGTTGTCGATGCTAAAGAAGGTGGTGTCCAGCCAAGCTGATGGGTCAACCTCGATCGAGCTGAAAGTCTCCTCCACCAGGAACACCTTGGCACCTTCCTCAGCCGCCCGAACGTATCGCCCGACCGGCATCGACCCACCGCCGAAACGAGAAGCGCGCGAAGACGAGCGTTCCTTGGTCTTGGTCTTACCCAAGACGACACGCTGAATTTCATTCCCTTGCTTGTCCGAAAAGGTCACCAGCGTCCCGGTGTTGCCTTCCTGATCCGGAGACAGAAGCTTCAGCGCACCCAATTCCGACTCGCCCACCTCGAGCTGACGGACCGGTTGCAGCTCCCAGATCGTTGTGACAAGATCGCTGATCTTTGAAAAGTCGGCCGGATAGTTATCCCGTTGTTGAACGGTCCACTCATCCCCTTTGACAACCAAGCTCAGTTGATTCGTGCCATCTTGCAGGGTGATCTCACCCACCTTATCCGGAGTGAAGTCCGGAAAAACGGCTTCACGATCTTCCGAGCTGGTTGCTTGCCATGACTGATTCTGTTTTTGGTAGGTGATCAGGCCGAGGGCGCCGACGATCACCCCTACCACCACAAGGATCGTTAACTGCTTTCGATTCATTTTGCCGCTGTCCGTTTCTTTTTCACGATTGCGATAATCAACCCCAGGATCGTCACGAGCGCCGGCATCCCGGCGATGTTGATCCACTTAAGCCGATTCTGCAGAGCGTTGATATCGGCCCGCAGTTGCCGACGCAGATCCTCTTGCCGTTGACTCAGCTTCGCCCGCTGCTCCTTGAACTGTTGGATCTTTTGCTGCTGTTCCTCCGAGAGGATCGTCTGCCCCTCACTGCCGCTCTGTTGGACCGAACGCAGCTTGCTCAGGCTATTCCTGACCTCTTCGAGGCTCTTCTGAACCTCACTAAGCTCTTCCTTGTATCTTTTCTGCGCCTTCTCTTCCATCTCGCGAATCTTGGTAAATGGGCGCGTCATCGTAGCTCGACTGCGGACGGCGATCAACGCATCATTACCGGCCAACTGCTCCACAGCCGATTGCGCCAAGGGCAGATTGCCGCCTCTGAGCTGCACCATCTCCTGACCAAAGAGGCGTTGAATATTCGCCGCAAACCGATCGGCCACAAAGTCGGTATCTCCGGCCAAGACAACGACCCCGGAGCCATCCGACTCGCTCAAATGCGGTCCGGAGGGGCCACTTTGACCGTTGCCCGACTCACCGGCAGCGCCGTCGCCGGATTGACCTGATCCGTTCTCAGAGGCCGGCTTTCCATCCGGGAACGCCGTCTTGAAGTTCCCGGTTAGCCGAAGGGCCAGCTTATACTGGTTACCCGAGGCCTCGAAATCGGTCATTCCCTGCTGACGCCCACTGAATTGGGCCTTCATCTTCTCCATCAACTGGGAATCCTCGGTCGAGTGCAGCAACACGGTCTCACTGAGCCCCTCTTTTGGCTCACCTTCGATCGCCCCGGCAAACGGCATCAAGACCTGGTCGATATGAGCAGTGAGCACATCCTCATCGTTAATGCCCTCCTTGGTAATCGAAAGGACAGCCGGTGAGCGTTGCTGTCGGTTTGATCGACTCACTCGAGTCGAGAATGCCCGATCGGCGACCACCTTGTTTGTGTTAAACTGATATCCCCAAGCGGGCATTAGCTCCCCCAATGTCGACGCACCCCGCTGCATCCGCTGGAGCGGGTTCCGGCTCCGCCCGCTCCCTTGGTCCATCAACGACATCGGATCGACCATGGCCATCATCTTCCCGCCATTCATCAGATATTGGTCAATGGCGTACTGATCTTGCTTCGAAAGCCCTTTGGGATGCAATAAGAGCACCACATCGACATCGGACCCGATCTCGCCGAAGCCGCTGCTGAGCTCTCGAACCTCGAAGTCCTTCCGCAGCTCTTTAATTAGGAGCCAAGGATCTTGTTGCTGTTGTTGCTGCCGCATTCGCATCATCGGATTTTGCGGCGAAGACCCGAACACCGGCAAGCCGCTAAAGACAGCCACCGTCGGCTTATCCTTCTCCATCACGTTCGCGACGGCGCGGGAGATGTCATACTCGAGCATTGCCTCCTCGTTTGGATTGAGAAACGGAATGACCTTCTCGCGGTTGACCATGCTCACAACCAGCCCGAGATAGACCTTCTGACCTGTCCGAAGCTGCTGCCCCTGGATGCCATCCATGCTCGCCGAGTCCGCCGCATCGGAATCCGGCTTCGGGTTGAACTTCTTGATTCGGACCGAATTGCCCGCAAATCGCTTGTATTGGTTTAGAAAATCCTCCACGTGGTCGGCATAGGTGGCCAAATTGGGAGGCATGATTTCCGGGCTCTGGGTGGCATAATAACGGATCTCAATCGGCGTTTCCTTCTTCTTGAGCTCCTTCAAGATCTCCTTGGTGCCGGACGAGAGCGTATAAAGCCCGCCCTCGGTCACATCCGCCCGAACGTGCACGCTGCTAACGATGGCGTTCACTCCGATCAGGATGACCGCCATCAGGATCACGCCGACCGTTGAAAACAGAATTGTCTGTAACTGCCGCTGTTTCATCGTTCAATCCCCTTTCGATTGATTGCTTTCATTCAAATCGTTTTCACCCTTCCCATTAATTTGTGCGATGGGAACGAATAATCACACTGGTCGCAAATAGGAAAAAGCCCATCACGGATAGGAAAAACACAATATCCTGCAAGTCGACAATCCCTTTACGGAAATTCTCAAAGTGGGTCATGACACTGAACGAGGAGATGATCTCGACCAGCCACGTTCCGAGCATTTGCGTCACCGGCGGCCAGCCGGCCAGCACCAGAAATAGGCAGATCACCACCGAGATAATGAAGCTGACCACTTGATTTCGGGTCATCGCCGAGGTCATCGAAGTGATCGCCAAATAAGAGCCGGCCAGGAGGAAGCTTCCGATATAGCCGCCAATGATCGGTCCCGGATCGGGATTGCCCAAATAACCGACGGTGAAGATCATGGGAAAGGTCAAGGCCAACGCCAATGCCAGAAATGCCCAGGAAGCCAGGAACTTCCCAACGATCGCTTGCCAGCTCGTAATCGGCAGCGTCAGCAAGAATTCCATGGTATTCTGACGGCGCTCCTCGGCCCACAGCCGCATCCCAATTGCCGGCACCAGAAACAGATAAAGCCATGGATGCCAAACGAAGAAGGCGTCGAGCGAGGCCTCGTTCCGTTCAAAGAAGTTGCCGAGATTGAAGGTAAAGAAGCCCGCCATCAAGAGGAATATGACGATAAAGACATAGGCCACCGGCGAGGCAAAAAATGCGGTCAATTCTCGTTTTGCAATGATCCAACTGTGTCGCATAGCACGTACTCGAATGGTTCTGGGTTAAGCGGTCTCTGGTTCAGTCAACTGCCGAAAGACATCGTCGAGGCGTCCTTCTTCGGTGTGAAAGTCTTCCAATTGCCAATTTTCCTGGGTCACACAGCTCACGAGGGCCCGGGCCAGCTCAGCCCGCTTCTTTCCTTCTTTGGGAAACACCCGCAGCGATACGGCGGAATCACCCTCTTCAAGGGTGGTCGTCTTGCGCACCTCATCGAGGTCGCCCAAACGCTTCGAGGCTTTGGAAGCGCTGATGCCGCTCAGCCGCAGCGTTACGGTCCCGGCGTACTCCGATTTCGCCTTGAGCTCTTCCGGCGTCCCGTTGGCCACGATTTTGCCGCGATCGATAATCATTGCCCGAGAGCAAACCGCCTCAACCTCCTCCAAGATGTGAGTCGAAAAGATAATGGCTTTTTTCTCACCCATTCGGCGAATAATGCTCCGAACCTCGAATTTCTGGTTCGGATCAAGCCCGTCCGTCGGCTCGTCCATAATCAATATCGGCGGATCGTGGATGATCGATTGCGCAAAGCAAGTCCGGTGACGGTAACCTTTTGAGAGCGTATCGATCGACTGATGCCGGACCCCCTCGAGAAAGCAAAGCTCGATAACACGGTCGACGGCTTTACGTTTCTGCTCGCCTTGCAAATCACGAATGTCCGCAACAAAATTGAGGAAATTCAGCACCGTCATGTCGGGATAAAGCGGCGCTGCTTCCGGCAGGTATCCCATCAATCGCCTTGCCTCAATCGACTGGTCACCGTCAATGTCATAACCCCCGACATAAGCCTTGCCGTCAGTCGGCGGAATGAACCCGGTAAGCATCCGCATCGTCGTGGATTTGCCGGCACCGTTCGGTCCCAGAAAACCCATGATCTCGCCTTTTTGAACATTAAACGTCACCCCATCCACTGCCACCTTGGGGCCGAAACTTTTGCGAAGATTATTAATTTCGATCATGTTCGAATACCGTATCCTCACTGTCTCCCGATTGAGATTCTGGTTGCGTAGCAGACGCTACCGAACCGTTCATTGTCAAGGGGTAATATTCCTCCCCCTCTTTTCCACTCCTCACGTTGGAAAACAACAGATCCACTCTGTTCAAACTCATTTTAACCAGGAACGCCAAGAAACTGCCAACGATCCCTTTCTCTTTCCTTCGGGTCACCCCCTCTGGCTCTTCATCCATTTTGGAAGGCGCCCGATCTCCAGCGCTGATCTTGACTTGCCTCTCCCATTCCAAACAAACTGCTCCTCATGAAGTCACAAACCATCCAGGCACGCGTCTTATCCGACGTGAACGCGCTCCCCGTCAATCCTCGCAAGCTGTATCGCTCCACCAAGCCCATTGCCTGGCTTTGTTGGATCACATGCCTTTCGCTGACCCTTGGTGCCGATGCCGAAGCAGTCAAACAGGAGGAGGTCAGCTATCAAGGATGGCCCAACTGCATCCGATTAACAAATGGAGAGATTGAGCTCATCGCCACGACGGATGTGGGTCCGCGAATCATTCGGCTCGCCTTCAATGGTGAAGAAAACCTCTTTAAGGAATGGCCCGAGCAATTGGGAAAGACCGGCGGCAGCTCCTGGAGGATTTATGGCGGCCATCGCTTCTGGCATGCGCCCGAGGTCAGACCTCGCACGTACGCCCCGGACAACAGCCCGGTCAAGCATCAATGGGATGGCAAGACGTTGACCCTGACACAACCGACCGAGTCCTCGACTCGCGTTCAAAAAGAGATCGAGATCACGCTCGCCCCAAACCGGAACCGTGTGGAAGTCCTCCACCGTCTCATTAACCATAACCCTTGGGAAATCGAGGTTGCCCCTTGGGCGCTCAGCGTCATGCAGGGACCGGGTCGGGTCATCGTCCCACAGGAGCCGAAAAGCGATCAACTGCTACCGGTTCGAGCGATCGCTCTCTGGGGCTATACTGAAATGGGGGATCCGAGATGGACCTGGGGCAACCGCTACATCCAGCTCGAAAGCGATCCCGAAGCCAACGACGCCGAAAAATTCGGAGTGCGGAACAGTCTCGGCTGGTCCGCCTATGTCCCCAAAGGGCGTGACGACCTCTTCATTAAGCGATATCCGGAACGATCGGACGCCGAATATCCCGATTTCGGCTGTAACGCCGAATTTTATACGAATGGTGACATGCTTGAAGTGGAAACCCTCGGACCTTTGGTGGACCTACCACCCGAGGCTTCTGTCGAGCATGTCGAGCGATGGTTCCTCTTTCAACAATCGGTCGGCCGGACCGAAGACGCGATTGATGAAGCGCTTTCGCCGCTTATCGAGAAAACAGCGAGTCAATAAGGCGGCTTCGAGCCGGCCGGCAGCTTTTCAACTTGGGAAATATCGGCAGCTCGATCTAGGGTGGGCAGTGTGAAACGAAAGACGCCAAACAAGCCATCTCCCAAGACACAAAAAAAGCCCGAAAGCCAAGCTTATAGCCAAGCCGGCGTCGATATCGGTCTCGGGTCGGCTGTCAAGAAGAGCCTCCCTGAAAAGCTCGCCTCGACCCGCCGGGCCGGTGTACTTTCCCAAGTCGGCGGCTTTGGCGGCCTCTTCCAGCTCGACACGAAACGATACCGTCAACCGGTAATGGTCTCGAGCGTGGACGGTGTCGGGACCAAGCTTAAGCTCGCGTTCATGATGGACCGACACGACACAATCGGCGAAGACCTGGTCAACCATTGTGTCAACGACATCGCGGTGCTTGGGGCGGAGCCACTTTTCTTTCTCGATTACCTTGCAACCGGCGAGCTGAAGCCGCACGTCTTCGAGGAAATCGTCGACGGCATGACGCGTGGCTGTGCCGAAAACCGCTGCGCTTTGCTCGGCGGGGAAACCGCGCAAATGCCGGGTTTTTATCAAACCGGGGAGTACGATATCAGCGGCACCATTGTCGGCGCCGTTGAGAAATCCGCCATCCTGGATGGCAAACAGATCAAGCCGGGCGATCAAATTATCGGCGTCGCTTCAAATGGTCTGCATACCAATGGCTACTCCCTGGCACGACAGGTCTTTTTCGAGACCCTGCGAATGAAACCGACCGATCACGTTACGGAGCTGGGACAATCGGTCGGCGAGGAACTGCTCCGGGTCCATCGCAGCTATGGACGCCTCATCCAAAAGCTCTTGGATCGCTTCAATCGGCCGGCAAAGTCCCCGAAAGATCGGGGCATACGAGGCATCGCCCATATTACCGGCGGTGGCTTCGTCGATAATATCCCAAGAATCCTGCCATCCCATTGCGACGCCCTAATCGAAACAGGATCCTGGCCGATCCCACCGGTGTTCGAATTGCTCCATCGGGAAGGGAATGTCTCCGAAAGCGAGATGTACCGCGTCTTCAATATGGGCGTGGGCCTGGTCTTGGTTGTCGCCGACCACACCGCCGACTCCATCCGGAAGCGCATTCAAAGGCATGGCGACTCGGCGTGGCCGATCGGCAAGATCGGACACGGCCAAGGCGAAGTCATTCTTGAATGACGCCCCACTGAAAACGACCCGGCAAGCCGGCAACCCAGCCGCGACAAAAAATGAGACGCCCGTCTCATTTTTTGTCGCGCACAAGGCCGTTGCCTCAAGGCCGTTGCCTACTTGGTGGGGAGGTCTTTTTAGTCGAGTGGCCCGCTTATGGCCTGCTTTCAACCGAACCGAAACCTCAAAGAACGGCGCAGCTCTTGCCCCCCGGGCCGTCGCAACGACCCGGCAAGCAGCTCATTGCCGTCTCAAGCCCGTCGCTCTCGGCTATTGGGTGTAAGTCGGCTTGAATTCCTCGACGGCGGCTTTGAGCTGCCCTGCGATCTCGTCGCTGACGACCTGTTCGGTCTTGATCTTCTTTAGGAGATCTGTTTTCCGACTCTGCAAGAAGTCCGTGAGCTTATCCTGGCAATCCTTGATATTATCGACGGCGACATCATCGAAATAGCCGTTTTGAGCGGCCCAAAGGACAGCCACTTGGATTTCGACCGGGAGCGGATTGTATTGCGGCTGCTTGAAGATCTCAACGACGCGTTTGCCACGCTCGATTTGCGCCTGCGTCTTCGCATCCAAGTCAGACCCGAATTGAGCAAACGCGGCCAGCTCTCGGTACTGGGCCAAGTCGAGCTTGATTCGCCCCGCCACCTGCTTCATCGCTTTGGTCTGCGCGGCCGATCCGACGCGCGAGACCGACAGTCCCACCGAGATGGCAGGGCGGACCCCTTGATAAAAGAGGTCGGTTTCCAAATAGATTTGGCCATCGGTAATGGAGATCACGTTGGTCGGAATATACGCCGAGACGTCGCCCATCTGCGTCTCGATCAGAGGCAGTGCCGTCAGTGAGCCGCCGCCATAGTTTTCGTCCAGCCTGGCCGCGCGCTCCAGCAAGCGGCTGTGGAGATAAAACACATCCCCCGGATAGGCCTCACGCCCGGATGGCCGCTTCAAGACCAGGGAGATTTGGCGATACGCCGTCGCATGCTTCGAGAGGTCGTCGTAAATGACCAGTGCATCCATCCCGTTATCCATGAACCACTCACCCATGGCGCACCCGGCATACGGGGCCAAATATTGGTTGGTGGCCGAGTCGGAGGCCGAAGTCGCCACGACAATGGTGTACGGCATCGCTCCGGCTTTCTCGAGGACGTCGACAACCCCTGCAATATTGGATTGGCGCTGTCCAATCGCCACATAGATACAATAGAGCGGCCGGTAGTTGGTATCGCCCGCCTCTTCGGCCGCACGGTTCAACCGCGCCTGACTGATAATCGTGTCAACCCCGATTGTGGTCTTCCCGGTCGAGCGGTCACCAATGATCAGCTCCCTTTGACCGCGACCGATCGGGATCATGGCATCAATCGGCATGATGCCTGTCTGCACCGGTTGACTGACCGACTTGCGCCGCACGATGCCCGGCGCAATCTTCTCGACCGGATAGTGGGTGTCATTCTCGATCGGCCCCTTGTCGTCGACGGGCTCACCCAGCGAGTTGACAACCCGCCCAAGGAGCTCCTTGCCGACCGGCACCTGCAACAGACGTCCCGTGGTGCGAACTTCCTGACCTTCGGTGATACCGGTGAAATCACCCAGCACAACCGCCCCGACCTCGGTTTCTTCCAAGTTGAGCGCCAGCCCAACCACACCGTCGCCGAAATCGAGCATTTCGTTGTACATGGCATCGGTCAGCCCTTCGATCCTGGCCACACCGTCACCAATCTCACGGACTGTCCCGACATTCTCCTTCGCCACCGAGGATTTCGCGCCCTCGATCTGCGTCTCAATCTCCTGCAATAAATTGCTCATAATCGGATCCTGCGACTACTCTTAGCTCAATTAACCCTTCTTTTCCACCGTCTCAAGCAACTCCCGCGCACGCGGAGCAACCCCCAGGGAGGGAGCGACCTTCGGTCAAGCTCAAGAACAAGCATTTCTCACGATGCCAGGAACGCCCTGTGGCATCGGCATTACGTGAATTGCCCCTTTAATCTCTCCAGACGCGCCTTAACGCTGCCGTCATACACATCGTGTCCCACGGTAATGCGGACTCCGCCGATCAACGCGCTATTCTCCTCGAACGACATGTCGAGCTCTTTCCGGTACAAGCGGCCGAGCACGTCCCGAAAACGGCCCTGCTGTTCCTCATCCAGCGGCACCGCACTCTCCACCCGGGCGGTACGTCGCAAAAGCTCCAACTTGACCAACCGGTGGAGGTGATAGAGTATCTGGATATACTCTCGCGGCTTTCGCTCAAGCATCAGCCTGACCACTTGCCGCACACGATCCTCATCCAATCCCCCATCCACCAGGCAGCTTCGAAGCAATCCCTTGGCCTCTCGACGTGCTCGTTTCGATATTCTCATCTTTCAGGCGTTCCGAATCGGCCCTTGGCGGTCTTAAATTCTATGCGGCTCCAACTCTATGCGGCCAAATGCTGATTGGCCTCCTCGGCGAGCCTTCGTTGGTCCTCATCATTGAGCACCTTCCCCGTGACCTTGGCCGTCGTCTCGACGACCAATCGCCCGATTTCTTGCTTGAGCTCGGCTTCCATGCGCGCCCGATCCGCCTCCGCAGCTTGTTGCGCCTTCTGGCGGATTTCCTGAGCTTCAGTAATGGCCTTTTGGGTCTCCTGCTCCTTGATACGGGCGGCCGCGTCGCGGGCCTCTTGAATCATCTTATTGGCCTGCTCGTTTGCTTGATTTAGCACCTCTTTCCTATTCCGCTCCGTCTCGGCGAGCTCCTGCTTAATCCGCTCCGAGTTCTCCAAGCTCTCGGCAATCCGCTGCCGACGCTTTTCCAGAACATTCAGGATCGGCTTGTACGCAAACCGATGTAGCAAGAACGCGACAATCAGGAAGCTGATAACTTGGGAAATAAAGTGCGGCCAATTAATCCCAAAGCGCTCCGCCGTATCACTCGCAATTTGCGATAGATTCTGAGCAATGTTGGCGAACAAGATGATCTCTTCCATAACCGGGCTAACTCAAGCTCAATATGACTTCAACGGGGCGGCGGCATTGCCAGCCGCACGCCCCAATATTGATCCCTGACCTGGCGGCCTACCCAACCAAGAAAATAGCGTAGAACACAATGGCTTCGGCGAAGGCGATCGCCAGAATGGCCTGAACCAGGATCTGGGTGGCCGCACCGGGATTTCGCCCGACCGCCTCGGACGCCTTCATGCCGATGAGGCCGACACC
>JAHEOI010000013.1 GCA_018610125.1 Verrucomicrobiota bacterium | reverse complement strand
GGCTGTTGATGCGATCGGGGCTGTTTTGCACCAAGTCTTGCATACGACGCAGCTCGCGTGCCTCTTCCTCCGAAATGCCGGCCGGTCCCGCCGCCCCTTCCTTGGGCAGGCCGACCCCCATTCCCTTAAGGTTCTGTTGGCTTAATTCCACGAGTTGACCCTGCTCCGGGAATCGTTCGATGATCGCTTTGTACTGCCGGGCGGCATCCTCGTGACGATCCAGCTTCCGATAGCACTCGGCCATGCGAAACATAGCCGTGGCGACGGTTTTGCGATTGGCTTCAAACTGCTCAATCACAGACCGATAAGCCTCCAAGGCCCCCTCGAGATTGCCTTCGGCCTCTTCTGCATAGAGCCCCTCGCGCAGAGAATCCATCAACTCGTCCGCTTGGAGAAGACACGCACTCCAACCGAGGAGTGCCGCCGCTATCCATATCGATATTCCTTTCATAATGGCTCCTTTTGTTAATTGTTTTTCGCCAAGCTTAGGACGAGGCTCCCCCAAGACATGTCAGAGATTTGTAAAATCAAACGGGCACCTCCGCCTTACCGATAAAAATTTTTTGCAAGCCCACCCGATCCTTTCACCCCCTCAGATCCGTGAAGGTGAGGACCAAGTATATCGAACCGCTGATCTGCGCTTATCTTCGCTAATAAAAGACGCAAGAGATCCGCTTTGTAAACGAAGCACGACGCACAAAGCACTCTCACTCTCACTTCCGTCTTCCCGTTCTTCCCTCTCACCTTCACTTTCACTCTTCCCTTCCCCTTACCCCCTCAAGGCGGTAGCCCACGCCTTGGACGGTCCGGATCCAGCGTGGGTTACGGGGATCCGGCTCGATTTTCGACCGCAGGCTCGTGATATGGGTATCGACGGTCCGTGTGGTTGGAAAGGCGGTATACCCCCAGACCGTGTCGAGAAAGCGCTCGCGAGAGACGGCTTCGCCATGCGCTTCGGCCAAAAGCTCAAGCATCGCAAACTCCTTGGTGGTCAGGTGAATCGGGTCGCTACCGTGCCAGGCTTTACGCTGCTTGAAATCGACGATCACCTCTCCAAGCTGTAGGCATTCGGATTGACGTAGGTTCTGCTCCACTCGACGCAGCAAGGCCCTGACCCGGGCGAGGAGCTCCTCCGAGCTGAAGGGCTTGACCAGATAGTCGTCGGCGCCGATGTCGAGTCCGCGAACCCGATCCGGCACCTGGTCCTTGGCCGTTACCATCAAGACCGGAACCGATTGAGCCAACCGTCGTAGCTCCGCGCAAAGGGCAAATCCGTCAAGCTTTGGGAGCATGATATCCAAGAGCACGAGACTCGGCTTTTCCCGGAGGATCAGATCGAGTCCGCGAGATCCGTCGGACTCTGCCAACACTCGGTATCCGGCCGCCCGGAGGGTTGCTTCAAGGGCACGCCGCATCGCACGCTCGTCTTCGATCACTACAATGCGCGCTCCCGACGCCGAGATGTCCCGCGGACCGGCCGGCGCATCCAATTCTTGGCCGATCTCGTTACTGTCCTGGTTAGATGTCATTCTCGTTTCGCTCGTCGGTGTTCGGGTTTGAAACCGGGTCTCCCTTTGAGTCCCCCGGCAGCTCACGCAAATCCTCATCGTCGTTTACCGGAACAATGAGGGTAAATCGACTCCCTTTTCCGACTTCGCTCTCCACCCGGACTTCACCCTCGTGTGCCTCAATGATATGCTTCACAAGATTTAAACCGATCCCGGCGCCCGGAGTTTCGCGTCGTAACTCCGTTCCCCCACGATAAAACCGCTCAAAGATTGCCTCCTGCTCTTCGAGAGGAATCCCTTCCCCCTGATCTCCAACCGAAAGCAGCGCATACGACTGCAGTCCATTCGACGGGCGTCTCTGTTTTCGGGCCAGGGCCTGGAAGCGAAGGGTTACCCGGACGACGGAGTCGGGGGGAGCATGCTTGATCGCGTTGTCGATCAGATTGATCAAGGCCTGTTGCAGAGCGGCGCTATCGGCCGCGACCGCCACAGGACGTTCGACTACCTCAGACTTCAGCGTCACCTCTTTCTCCTCGGCAAGCGGACGCAACTGCTCAACGGTCTCATGCGTCAGTCGCGCAAGATCGGTCGGCCCAAAGTGGTATTGTTTTCTCCCCTGTTCGATGCGGGAGTAATCCAGCACATTTTCGATTAATGCCGACAAACGCTGACATTCCTGCCCGATCAAGTGAAGATACTCCGGGTTTGGCTTGGATGACTGATCCGCAGTCAACCGATCCGATAGCAGACGTATTGCGGCCACAGGGGAGCGAATCTCATGGGAAATGCTCGAGATAAAATTCGTTTTGAGTCGATTTAGCTCGAATTGCCGCTGAACAGCGCGCCGTGTAGAAAGAAGCCCGGCCACAGCCACTATCACAGCCAGGGTGATCACCCCGCCGAACCACAATGCCCTTCGACGATGCCGGGCGTAGAGGAGCCCCGGATCCGTCAAAACGATTTGAAGCTTTAACGATCCCCCGGTTGCCTCGTGGCCACTTGCCCAACCTCTCTCCAACGGCACAGTGCGGGAAGCGAGTACCTCACCCTCTTCTGTCGTTCGTAACGGAACACCCAGAAAGCTTAGCTCAATATCGGCAAAGCCGGACAGAGAAACCGAGCTTTCTTCCAAGACCTTTTCAGCGGCTTCGGCGACATCGACTTTCGAATACACCAGGGCTCGTCGTGATTCCCAGGATGAGCTCCCGCGATGACGGGAGGCATTTTCGTTGACCGGAAGCACGGTCCAGCGATCATCACGCCACCGTGTCCAGAACGCTTGCAGGCCAACGACACCGGACCGAATCTGCTTTTCATGCTTCTGATAAAACGCGCGTGTCGCCTCGTCCAGTCTCCAGACCTCACGCCATATCTTCACCCGCCTCTTGGAAGGGAGACCATCATCCCCACGTGCTGCCCGGTTAAACTCCGACGCTTTACGAAAGATCATCGGGGTGACCAGCGAAGGCGACTGAAGTGCCGCCGCACAGACGGCATCGACCCATTCGAGGCGGCGGGATCCAGGCAAATCGGGGGAGGTGGCACGAGAGGCGACGGCTGGTGCAGCCAATGAGGCCGGGACGGACGGAAGATCCGAATCCGGCAAATGCTGTAATCGCCCGACGAACCGAAACGCCGCCAACGGAAGCACTGGAATCCCGGACGCGGTGACAGTGGTTGTCCGCCGCGCCAGTCTTCCGAGTGTCTCGGCCGCCTCCTGAAATCGATCGATTTGCGCCAAATGGTCCGTTCTCGACGCCAAGGCAAGGGCCGCAAAACGGGAAGGGGGAGCGGTATCCTGGAAGGCGCGGTAAGTTTCTAAAGAAATGGACGGCGTAGACTCCTTTTGAGGCTCCCAACGAACCTGCCGCCACAAGCGACGCTGCTCGGCATCGAGCCGCGTCAGATCCAAAGGCGTCGGATCCGGCGGCGACGGATACTCGATCGGGGCCTCATACGCTGATATCGTGGGCGGCCGAAT
>JAHEOI010000012.1 GCA_018610125.1 Verrucomicrobiota bacterium | reverse complement strand
TGCTGTGGCGCGAGCTGATGTGCGGACAGGGCTTGCTTAAGGCGTTCAAGGCGTGACTGCGGGCCGCGGGGATTGGGGTGACGAAGCCCATGCCGGACTGGAAGATTCAATCCAACGCCCATCTGTGTCAGGCTTGCGGCGTGCGTTTTCAGGAAGGCAGTCAATATCACACGCTCCTTTTTAACGAAGCCTCGGGGTATGAGCGCTTCGATATATGTGGGGAGTGTTGGGTGGGGCAGTTCAAGGACGAGGCCCGAAACCGAAAGGAATTCATCTCGCATTGGCGAGGGACTTACCATGAGCCGCCGCCACCACCGCCGGAGCCATTGCAGAAAGAGACTGCCGAGACGCTCCTGCGCAAGCTGGTCAATCTGAATGATTCACGTTATCTTGCAGCGTCGTACATTTTGGCGGCCATGCTGGAGCGCAAACGGATCCTCCGGATCAAGGGCCAGGATCGTCGGAATGGTCAGCGCATTTTCATTTACGAACAGCCCAAGACCGGGGATGTCTTTACAATCCCGGATCCGGATTTGCGCTTGGACCAACTCGAAGCGGTTCAAAGGGAAGTGACCGACTTATTGGAGAATGGGCTGCCCGAGGAGCAATCCTCGCAGGAGTCTGAGGATCAAGGGAATCAGGAAGCTGTCTCGGGCAATGATGCAAGCCATGAGCACGGGGCGGAAGGCGACGAGACCGTAATGAATCCCGATGGGGAAGAGAAGCCCGCGAGTGAGGGGCCTGACAATCGCTTATGACCGATTGGGCGAGTCTTGAAACAGCATTGGGTCATCACTTTGCCAAGCCGGAATTATTGCGGCTTGCTCTCACCCATCCTTCCGTCGCCCAAAACACCAAGGCATCGATCGAGCACAACCAGCGACTGGAATTTCTGGGCGACGCGGTGCTGCAACTGGCGCTGACATTCGAGCTTTACCAGAAGTTTCCGGATGTCGATGAGGGCTCCTTGACGAAGGCTCGTGCCCAGTTGGTGAACCAATCGGCCTTGGCGGGGCAAGCCAGGCAGCTTGAGCTGGGCCGTTTTGTGGTCCTAAGCCACGGCGAAGAGCAGAATGGGGGGCGCGAACGGGAATCGACCTTGGCCGATGCGATGGAAGCTGTTTTGGGAGCGATCTTTCTGGATGCCGGTTTTGAGGTCGCACGGGAACTGATCGTGCGGCAGTTCCGTGAGCTGTTTGGGGAGCTTGAGGTCGTCCCGAATCTCGGGAACCCAAAGGGCGAGCTCCAGGAGAGGCTGCAAGCTCAATCGAAGGAAGGGGTCGAGTATGAGCTGCTTGCTGTCACCGGCCCGGATCACAATCGTGAATTTGAGTGCCGCGTTTCGCATCAGGGGCAGGAGCTGGGACGCGGCAAAGGCCGGAGTAAGAAAGCGGCCGAGAGTGAGGCTGCACTGGAAGCATTGAATCGGATGCAGCGGACTGAAGAGGCCGATGAATCAACGGCGAGATAAGCATAAGCGGATAAGCCATGGCCGGACACAGTAAATGGGCAAACATCAAGCATACCAAGCGTGCCGAAGACGCCAAGCGGAGTAAAATCTTTGCCAAGCTCTCGCGCGAGGTGATGATTGCCGCCCGCGATGGCGGGGGAGACCCGGAGGCCAATCCACGGCTTCGGATGGTTCTTCTTAAATGTCGGCAAGCGAACATGCCGGCTGACAACATTGACCGGGCAATCAAGCGTGGGATTGGTGAGGATGGAGCCGACAACTTTGAGGAGCTGATTTATGAGGTCTTTGGCGAGCATGGTGTTGCGATCCTGGTTGAGCTGACGACGGACAATCGGAACCGGACGGCTTCGGAGATTCGAAGGCTTGTCGGTAAGAATGGGGGGTCGATGGCCTCGATCGGCTCAGTGACCCATCTTTTTCAACGTCGCGGGCATATTGTGATCCCGAAGACCGCGGCCGGAGAGGACCGGGTTATGGAAATCCTGCTGGAATTGGGCGCAGAAGATTTTCAGTCCAACGAGGAAACCTATGAGGTTTTGACCGACCCGCAAAGCTTCGAGGCGGTTTACAAGGGCTTGGAAAGTGGCGGAATTCAATGTGATGTCGCTCATGTGACATGGCTGCCGTACGTCAAGATGCCCTTGAATGAAGCGGATGCGATCTCAAGGACGACTCAACTGCTTGAAGCGCTCGAGGAGCATGATGATGTCAAGGAAGTTTACACCAATGCCGTCTTTCCCGAGTGAACAGGGGGTTCTGAGCTCTCAATTGTCCCGGGCTCAGTCGAGGCGCTGAGGGCAGGCCTCGATCACGCCATTGCACTCGTTCCATGGCGCAGTCACTTGAATCGTTGCCGATCCGCTCGCTTCGACTCTTAGCCGGCCTGATTGTCGAGCATCCTCGATGGTTTTTGGGACCGCAGCTTTTACTGGCTGCGATTTGTGTCGGATACACCGTTCTCCAGCTTGGGTTCACGACGGATCGGAACGCCTTGGTTGGAAAGAATAAGGAATATCACCAGATCTTTCTCGAATTCAAGGAGGAGTTTGCAGCTCAAAACGAGGTTGTCGTGATTGCCGAAAGTGGGCTCCCGGAGAAGAATCGGGAGTTTGTCGAGCGGCTCGCGCAGAAAGTGCGTCGTGACGCCGCTTTCACCGGTGTCTTTTATCGTGTCAACTTCACCAAATTGGGTGACAAGGCGCTCCATTTCCTCCCGCCGGCCGAATTGGCGCAATTGAGTGCCACGCTTAAGGAATACAAGCCGTTCATTGAGCAAATAAGCGAGGCTTCCGGCCTTGCTTCATTTTTCAATCTGATCAATCGCGAGTTCCGCAAGGCGGAGGCGCGGGAAGGGGGAGGCGGACGGGAACTGGTCGCCTTGTTACCATCGGTGACCCGGATTGTTCGGCTGGCCCATGCCGGTTTGAGCTCGGGACGGCATGATTCGGGTTCCGGGCTGGGACTCGGCGAATTGTTGGCGGGTAAGGGGGATCGGCATGGCGGGTACGTCACTCTTAAGGGAGGGCGGTTCTTCCTCCTGACCTTGAGGGTCAAGGGGGAGTCGCTTACAGGAGAGCCGATTAAACGCTTACGGGATTTGGTTCGCAAGACCAAGGAAGAAGTCCCCGGTGTCAACGCCGGGATTACAGGGGAGCCGGTCCTGGAGTATGAGGAGATGGTGCAGGCCCGGCAAGATATGCTGATTGCGTCCGTGGTCTCACTGGTCTTGGTCTCGATTATTTTTATCTTTGGTTACCACGAAACGCAGCGCCCGATCAAAGCCACGCTTTCCCTGGTCATCGGGTTGGCCTACACAATGGGGTATACCACGCTAATGGTGGGTCATTTGAATATTCTAACCATCACCTTCGCGCCAATCCTAATCGGGCTGGCAATTGACTTGGGAGTGCATTTGATCACTCGATACGAAGAGGGGCTTCGCGTTGGCACTGCCCAGCGCGCCTCGCTCGAGAAGGCGATGGTTGAGACCGGCCGTGGGATTTTTACCGGGGCGTTGACCACGGCAGGCGCCTTTTTTGCGATGGCGTTAACCGATTTCAAGGGGATTCAAGAGATGGGCGTTATTACCGGTGGCGGAATGCTCATTTGCCTGCTTCCCATGATGACGTTTTTGCCGAGCTTGCTTTTGCGTGAGCGCTTGCAGAACGAAGAGCTTGGCGTTGCGGAAACGGAACAGATGACGAGGCGGGCAAGAATTGAGCGGTGGTGGCTTCGGCATCCTCAATGGGTCCTTCTGGTCGGAGGGGGCATCACGGTCGTCGCCGCTCTGCAAGCTCGGCATGTCTATTTTGACTACAATTTATTGCATATGCAAACCAAGAATTTGCCTGCGGTGCGACTTGAAAAGAAACTGATTCGGCATGCCTCAAAATCGGCTTTGTACGGCGCTGTTGTTGCTTCTTCGCTGAAGGAAGCTCGGGAATTGGAGCACAACCTGACAAATCTGACGACCGTGGCGTCGGTGGATTCGATGACCCGCGTGCTCTCGGAAAGTAGTGAATCGAAAAAGGCGGCGATTCGTGAGGTGACCGAAATCGCCGAGTCGATTCGCTTCCGCAAGCCGAGCTCCGGTGCTGTCGATTTGCTTGATTTGCGGCAAGCCCTTTGGGGACTGAGCGGGTATGTAGGACTGGCGTTGGATGAGGTTGATGCGAAGTCCCAGCCTGAGGTTTACGAGAAGCTGGCCGCATTGAGCGAGGCCATTCGGGATCTTCGGCGACGGATTAGCCAAATGGATGCCGAGGTGGCCAAGCGGAGGGTGGCCCGTTTTGAAGAGAGCCTATTCGGAGGAATTCGGCAGACCTTTAAGACACTGCGAGAGCAACAACCCGAATCATCAATCGCACCGCAGGACTTACCGGGACCGCTTCAGAAGCGCTTTGTTGGCAAAGGGAATCAATTTCTCCTGCAGGTCTATCCAAAGAGCAATATCTGGGAGCGTGTCCATCAGAAGGCTTTCGTCCAAGAAATCAGAAGCGTTGACCCGGAGGTCACCGGGACTCCCGTTCAGCTCTACGAGTACACGACGCTGTTGCGTAACAGTTATATCGAGGCGGCTTACTACGCCCTGGGGGCCATCACCCTCTTGGTGCTTCTCCACTTTCGATCGATTGTCGGTCTCCTCCTTGCATTGTTACCCGTCGGGATCGGGAGTATATGGCTTGTCGGGCTGATGGGGGTATTCGGGATTCCGTTCAATCCGGCCAACATCATGACACTCCCCTTGGTCATTGGCATTGGGGTGGCGAATGGCATTCACATATTGAATCGTTTTCAAGAAGAGGGACAGCCCGGGATTTTGGCTAAAAGCACCGGCAAAGCGGTGCTTGTGTCCGGCTTGACCACGATGGCCGGCTTTGCCAGTCTCACCCTTGCCCAGCACCGAGGCATTGCCAGCTTGGGCGTGGTGATGTCCACGGGGGTCGCGATGGTGATGCTGGTTGCGTTAGCCATTCTCCCCTCAGTGCTGGTATTACTCCAACGCAGGGGCTGGTCGCTGTCAAGGATGCCCACGACAAAGTAAATCTTTTGAAAAAAACGAAATTAATGATTCCTCTGAAACGACTGCCTCGGGTCGATCGATTTGCCGAGCCAGCCGCGCTGGCGCTGATTCTGGTTGGACTGCTTGCGGCCTGCTCGTCGACCCCGAAATCGGAGCTTGGCGACGGTCTTCCCAAGGCCGGGCCACTCTATTATCGATATGACCTGGCCTTTGAGAAGGGAACCCGTACGGAGGCATTGGGCCCCTTTTGGCGCTACGAGCGCTCAAATGATCGAATGCAATGGGGATTTCACCCGGTCGTCTCCTATTCGATGGACCGAAAAATCCCATCTTACCACTTCGATCTTCTTTATCCGTTCGCTACCTATGATCGATTTGGCTCGGAATATCGCTTTCAGTTCCTGCAATTGCTCTCCTCCTCAGGTGGGCGGGAT
>JAHEOI010000011.1 GCA_018610125.1 Verrucomicrobiota bacterium | reverse complement strand
GCGGGTTAGCCAAGCACTCGATCAGGCAAAGCAAAGCTGCAACGAGCTCGAGGATAGGGCGTGGACGCGAGCAAAGCAAAAAGGCAAGGAAGCGGATGAATATATTCATCAACATCCTTACGGGACCATGGGGACAGCCTTCGGGATCGGAGTGTTGTTAGGCCTACTCCTTAATCGAAAGTGAGGTGTGGGGCCAAATGCGGATGGCCCGGTGCTCCCCGTGGGGGAGAGCAGATAGGTCGATTCACTGTGGGCGGTCACGAAGCCGCGTGTTGAGCTTGTAAGCGAAGAGTCCTCAACGAAGGGGCGGCCCGGCAGACCTGGAACCGGGACACCCCTTCGCCGCAACACACAAGCTATCAAATTCGAGCACGGCCTGCATGCAAGGCGGTTTTACCGTTAACAATGCGATTACCCCTACAATAATGGACGGCTATCAATCTTTGCAAAAGTCCCTGCATGGATAATCAATTCGCTCTCCTTTATTGTGCAGCAATTTGTGTAAAGATCAATACGCATCGACTCGGCTCCTTGGTCCTCGTTATTTCTTCTTCTCCTTTTGCGGCTAGCGTTGCGTCCCGATTTTCAACTTGATTCAAAAGGGGCCGTTCGGTATAGGCACAACAATATGGGCGCCTTCAACCACTTATTGAAATCACTGCTTGAGCTGGCTCAGAATCGACTTGAACTGGTCGCTGTGGAGCTGGAAGAGGAGAAGTACCGCGTTGTGGAAGCGGTTTTCTGGACCGCAATCGTCAGCGGCCTCGTGCTTTTGGCACTGGCGATGCTAACAGTCACGGTAATCGTGCTGCTCTGGGATTCTTACCGTTTGGTTGCTTTGGTCGGCTTCTTTATCCTTTATGCGGCGGCAGCGGGCTTCGGCATCGCCACCTTAAAACGACGGATTCGGCAGACACGCCCACCCTTCTCCGAAAGCCTGAATCAATTTAAAAAAGACCGCGAATGGTTACAGGGGCAAAGCTGAAAGAGCTTCAAGAGCGGAAGCGACTAATCACCTCGCGAGATGAGGTGTTGCGTTCGGTAATCCGGCTTGATTGCGAGCAGGTCGAGAACAAAGCGACGCACGTCTACGCAGGCATCCGACCTTATTTGCCATTGATTGCCGGGTCGGCGGGCTTTTTGACGTTCCTTTATCGGCGGCAGCTTTTCGAGGTGACACGTCGAATGAAATTCCCACAAGCCTGGCTCAGATCCGCAGCCCGAAAATTCATGCAACAGATCCTTTCATGATGATCCCCGGTCTTCAGGAAAAACGACGCCACACGAAACCACAAACTTCACCGCCTCGTCCACTGAGATATCGGCGATTTTCACCTTTTCTTCCGGGATCATAACGATAAATCCGGTCAGTGGGACCGGCGCCATTGGCACAAAAACGCTGACAGTCTTCTGTCCCATCTCCCGTTCGAGCTGATAAAGGGATTCATGGGTAATGAAGCCGATGGTGTAAGAGCGTTGCTCTGGAAATTCGACGTAAACCACCCGTTTAAACTGATCTTGTACCGAGTTGCTAAAGAGGTAATCCGTAAAGCGCTTGGTAGCCGGGTAAATTAAAGAAATCACCGGGACACGCGTCAGCAAGCCATCGATGGCACGGAAAAGCAATCTCCCAAAAAGATTGCTGGCAAGCATGCCGACCAGGAGAATCGCTACCATTACGGCAACGATACCGACACCTGGGAAATCGAGACCGGGGATCGACCTTAAGTACTTCCCGGCCCCTTGATAGACCAGCCGTAGCAGCACGACGATGAGATAGACCGTGATGAAAATCGGTAAGAGGACCGAAATCCCTCGGATGAAACTCCGTTTAATTACCCCGGATCCGGTACCGTTGTCTCCATTGCTCGCGTCGGTTCTCACATCGCACTCCTCGATTGATTGCCTCAACCCCTTTGCCCTTTGTAACCCCTACCAGCGCATTTGGCAACGATACTCAAGATTGACTTCACACTCGACCCGACTCTGGGAAGTCCGTTATTGTCCGGCCTGTGGCGCGGGCATTACTGCAACTGGATGGAGTCGAGAAGGCCTTCGGTGGGGTCCAAGCCCTCAAGCAAACGGATCTCGAGGTGGACGAGGGCGAGGTGGTCGGGCTGATCGGTGAAAACGGGGCCGGTAAATCGACCCTGGTCAAGCTCATCAGTGGGGTGCATCAGCCGGATCGAGGTACGATTTATTGGCTGGGCAAACGCCTTCGGGTGATGTCTCCACATCACGCCACCCAAGCCGGAATCGCGACCATCCACCAAGAACTGGCTTTCTTTGGGACGCTCTCTGTCGCTGAAAACCTTCTCATGGCGGAATCTTGGCCCCGGACCTTCTGGGGCGGCACCGATTGGAGGGCGCTGTTTCACGAGGCCCGTAATCGATTAAGCCACTTTGACCTCAAAATCGACCCCGAAAAACGCTTTGATAGTCTTAGCTCAGCCGAGAAACAGGAAGTCGCCATCGCACGGGCACTCTCTCAGGATGCCCGGTTGTTGATCTTGGATGAGCCGACCGCCAGTCTCAGCGAGCAAGAGGTTAGCCGATTGTTTGATCATCTCAAGCGATTGCGGAACGCCCGGGTGGCCATCATCTACGTCTCACACAGGCTCGATGAGCTCAAGCAGTTATCGGATAGGGTGGTGGTCCTTAGAGACGGCGAGTGCGTCGCAAGTTACCGGACACAGGAAACCGATGTGAATCGAATGGTGCGCGATATGGTCGGCCGCCCCCTCGAGCAGGTCTATCCGAGAGGACGAACCACGGCCCCGGGTCGGCCGGTCCTTGAGCTGGAAGCAGCGACCCGTCGCCCTCTGTTCCATGACGTCAGCTTTACCCTCCGTACGGGCGAAATCGTCGGTCTGGCAGGACTGGTCGGAGCGGGGAGATCTGAACTTGCCCGTGCCATCTTCGGCCTTTATCCGATTACGAGCGGTCAAATGCTCCTCTTTGGCAAGGGATGGGCCCCGCGCGGAGCAGACGAAGCGGTGCGAGCGGGATTGGTGTACATTCCGGAAGAGCGTAAGCGCCAAGGTCTTGTGATGGACCACTCGGTGCGCGATGCGATCAGCATCGGGATTTCAGACAGGTTGACCCGATGGGGCATTATCCCGCCCAAGCGGGAGCTTGAAAGAGTTCAAGCGGCCATGGGGCGTTACGGCATCAGGGCCCGCTCGCCGGACGATCCCATCGGAACCCTCAGCGGCGGTAATCAACAAAAGACGCTCATCGCGCGGTGGCTTGATCGTGCCCCCCAAGTGATCATCCTTGACGAGCCGACGCGCGGGGTCGATATAGGCGCCAAGGCCGAGATTCACCGCCTTATTGATGAGCTCGCCCAACAGGGGAAAGCAATCCTTCTCATTTCGAGCGACCTACCGGAAATTCTCGGCATGAGTGATCGTCTGTTGGTGATGTACGACGGAACGGTTGTCTCCGAGCTCACCGGTGAGAGGATGACCCAAGAGAATGTCCTTTTGGCGGCATCCGGGATGAGTCTAAACACTTCAAGCCCTATCCACCAATAAGCCACCGCATGATCCACGGACGCTTAGATTATAGGCATCGACGTCGAATCTACTTCCTGCTCGCAGGGAATCTCCTCCTGCTTGGCTTGATTCGAGTGCTCCTCAAGGAAGGCAGCTCCTTTGCCGAGGTGCTCCGTCGCGCAGGGCCCGATGTTGCCCCCGTCATCCTGGCCGGCTTGGCCATGACCAGTGTCATTTTTGTCGGAGCCATCGACCTCTCGGTTGCGTCGATCATCGCGGTCGCCGGGAGCGCTTTTGGCGTGCTTGTCCACCATGACCAGCCGCCCTGGATCTGTTATTTCGCTTGCCTGGCCGCGGCCTGGGTCCTTTCGATGTGGAACGGCTACCTGATTCGTACGCTGAAGATTCCCGCCATCATTGTGACGCTGGCCGGGCTCCCCTTTTATCGCGGCCTGGCATTAATCGTCGCGGATCTCGGGATCCCCGATTTTGGCGGTAATATCTCGGTCTACGATGCCGCTTACCATCAACCGGGTAAGTTCTATGCCGGATGGATCCTCCTCGCGACGATCATCGCGGCCCTGATTTGGGAGGCCTTCGGCAGAACGCCGCGCCAATGGCTGGCCCGGGGAAATTCCGAAGAGGCATGCCGCTTATTGGGCATGAAGCCCGAGCGAATCCTCCAGAGCGCATTCTGCGCCGCCGGCATCTTTCTCGGGTTTGCGGCGCTGATTGCCGTGACACGGCTTCAAGCGATCGAGCCGGGCCGTATGCTTGTCGGATTTGAGCTTCATATTGTGGGGGCCGTCGTGCTGGGCGGCACGAATATCTTTGGTGGAGAAGGAAGCTTCGGCGGAACCATTCTCGGCGCCTTCTTTCTCTATTTCATTTCCCAAGCGTTAACCTACGCCGGGGCCAGCGCCTATTTTCAAGAGGCCATCACAGGCGCTGTCATCCTGGCGGTGATCGGGCTCGACTGCGCCATCCACCGCCGTCAAAAGCAGCTTGATGAATTGGCATGAAGCACCGGATATGAGAAATTGGATACTACTGCTGCTACTGCTCCTGGAAATAGCAACCTTTACCTTCCTGAGCGGCGTCCGCTTCGATTCGGCGGGCGATTTTACCGCCTACTTCCAAAGCTATCTGGGCGATTTGATAACTCAGTCCACCCCCACGCTGCTCCTTGCCTTCGGGATGACGCTCGTGCTGATCACGGCCGGCATTGATCTCTCCGTCGGCTCAATGGTCGCGCTCGTCGGATGTATCATGGCATCGTTCCCGGGCAATACGGAATTTTGGTGGACCGCTGTCCCACTGGGACTTTTGACCGGTCTGACACTGGGCTTTCTTAATGGGGCACTCGTCGCATGGCTGGATGTGCCGCCCATTATTACAACGCTTGGCACAATGATCTTCTACCGTGGCCTTTGCTTCGTGGTCATGGGAGATCTCGAAAAGGCCCCGTTTATCACGGTGCCCGGCTACGAATGGCTCGGGATTTTCTCGGGGGTTATCGTTATGCTAGGACTACTCTACCTCATTGGCGGCCCTTACGTTTATCATTCCCGATGGCTGCGGGAGCTGTTCATGATGGGTGGCAACCGAATCGCCGCTCGCTACGCTGGAATTCCAGTCCAACGGCGCACTCTCCAGGTTTACACCTTGATCGGGTTCCTTGGCTTCCTGGCAGCTCTCAGTTTCACAGCCCGCAACAGTTCCATCAGTGCCGGATCTCTCCAAGGGTTTGAGCTTCAGGTTATCGTGGCGGTTGTCCTTGGCGGAACCCGAGTTCAAGGCGGCTCAGGAACCCTTCTGGGCGCTTTCCTTGGCGTTATGCTGATCGCCGTTCTGGAAGAGGGATTGCGAGGGGCCTCGATCTGGGGTGACACGTACCTCCCATTTGAAATCAGTCACCTCGAATACATCTTTCTTGGGGCTCTACTGCTGATCGGCGTCTGGGTTTCCAACATCGCCCACCAACGGTCTCGTGCGTAACGAAGCCAGGGCGATTTTACCTGAGCGAAACGGCAGGAATCAGACGAAACAGCCCTGATAGCAAAGGACGTTCGGCCCCAAAATGCCTTGAGATAAAGCCAGGTACGGTTATCCTTAAAGAAGGCAAACGCACGCAAGCTCCATTCGGAGCCGTTGACCCTGCCATCGGGTCGTGAACCGGATCGAGCGCCGGTGATACCCTTAGGGTCTGGAAAGGAATAACTGCAATGAATATCATGAAACTGACACATTCGTTTCCTTGCTTGCTTCGGGGATTGGCAATACTCGGCTTGGCGGGCGTTTTGACCGGATGCGGGCCGGCCGGATCGGGATCGGGCGAAGGCCGCGAATCGATCCGAATTGCCATGCTGCCCAAGCTCGTCAACATCGACTATTTTGATGCCTGCCACAAAGGCGCCAAAGAAGCGGCGGAAGCGGTCGGGGCCCAGTTGATCTACGACGGACCCAAGTCGCCGAGCGGTGCGGAACAAAACAATTTTATTGAGACATGGATTCGTCAACGGGTCGATGCCATCTGCGTTGCGCCCAATCAGCCGAAGACAATTCGTCGCTTCGTCAAGAAAGCCAAGAGCCACGACATCAAAGTCATCACCTGGGACAGTGATGCCCCCCAAAGCGGTCGCGATCTCTTTGTCAATCAAGTCGAGGAGCAAGCGCTCGGGCAAGCCTTGATCGATGACCTCGCACAACAAATGGATGAAGATGGCAAATGGGCGATTGCCATCGCCAGCTTGGACGCTCATAACCTCAATGCCTGGCGTCGCCATGCCATCGCACGTGCCAAAGAGGCCTATCCGGAAATGACCTTGGTTGCCACCGAAATCACCAAGGAAGACGAAAACCTGGCACGCCAAAAGGTCCAAACCCTGTTAAATGCCTATCCTCAGCTCGAAGGGATCATCGCATTCGATTCGAACTCGGTACCGGGTGCGGCCGAGGCTATTAAGCGGGCCGGGAAGGTGGGAGAGGTTCACCTAACAGGCTGCTCGACTCCCAAAAAAATGCGTCCCTACATTGAAGACGAGATCCTGGAATCCTTCTACCTGTGGGATCCGACTCAGCTCGGAGGGCTTACAGTGCGCCTTGCCTACCGCCTCGCCAAAGGAAAGCCGATCAAAGATGGCGTGGAAATTCCCGGATACGGTAAGCTTAACTTGAGTCAGAGTGATCCGACAACCGTCATCATGAGCGAACCGATCCGGTTTACCAAAGAGAACATCGATGAGCTCGATTTCGGGATTTAAATGCGGGCATCGCATCCGCCCACAGCCATCTCGTAAGGCCGTGCCTTTTCGCAACAGGCCAATCGTTATAATCCTGGCCGTCCTGGCCACGTGCGGTCATCTCTTCGAAATCCCCCTCGCTGCGTCGCCTGTCCCGAAGTACACCTACCGGATTGTCGAGACCTTCCATCACGACTCGGATGCCTTCACGCAAGGCTTTGTGTTCCATAATGGATTTTTCTATGAGGGCACCGGGCGTTATGGCGAATCGACGCTTCGCCGGGTCGAGCCGACGACAGGCAAGGTCCTTCAATCAGTTTCCCTCGCGGACGATCTCTTCGGAGAAGGGATCGCCATTTTCAAGGATAAGATCTACCAGCTCACGTGGCGCTCCCATGTCGGATTTGTCTACGATCTCAAAACCTTCGAGCGCATTCGTACATTTCACTATCCCACAGAAGGATGGGGCCTGACCCACGACGGCACCGACTTGATCATGAGCGACGGTACCGCCGGGCTCTTCTTCCTTGACCCTGAGACGCTCGAGGAGAAACGCCGGATTCGTGCTCACGGACCCAGCGGCACAATCAATCAGCTCAATGAGCTTGAGTGGATCCAAGGCGAAATCTTTGCCAATGTCTGGCAGACAGACCAAATCGTCCGGATTAATCCCGAAACCGGCGAGCTTACGGGACGAATCCTCCTGGATGGCTTGCTTGACTCAGTCAAATTGAATGAGCCCGCCGATGTCTTGAACGGCATCGCCTATGCCCCCGATTCGGGTCGCCTCTTCGTCACGGGAAAATGGTGGCCCGCCGTCTTTGAGATCGAGCTCTTCCCAAAGCCGAGCGACGATCAAGCACGGATTCTAACGTGGCAGCTCCAAGGTGACCGATTCGCAATCACATTCTACGCAAAAGACGGATTTACCTACTGGCTTCAGGCCAGCAGCACGCCCTGGAAAGGCGGCTGGAAAGATCTTCAAGCTCGGCTCGCGGGAAATGACCACGTCACGACACTAACCGTCCCCCCGACGTCAACAGGCCACAACTATTTTTTCAGGCTGGCAAAACGCCCTCCCAGATAGGGGACCGTCGCTGACCTCGGGGACGACGTTCCTATCAGGGAAAAATAGATCCCTCCTTGATACGGGCGTTCTCCCGGACGGCCCACTTTTCTCTTGGTTCCCTCTCCAAAAATGGGACTTCGGGGACGAGGTCCCTATCACGGAGACTTGGTGGAGAATTTCGCTCGTTGCGGATACCGAAGAAACTCAATGAGGTCGGCGAGCTCCTGCCGGGTCATTGCATGCTCCAATCCCTCGGGCATCAGTGACCACTCAAGGGTTCGAAGAGACTCCACATGCTTTCGTGAGACCGTATGCGCTTCGCCATCGATCGTCTTGATTGTCAGGCTATTGCCCGTCTCGGAGGTGAGGATACCGAGCAAGACCCGATCTTTTCCTGTCATTACCTCGTAAGTGCGATACTGCGGCGCGATGGATTGGCTCGGCTGCAGGATTGAAGTCAGGAGAGCTTCCGGAGACCGATCGGTCAGCGACAATAGATTAGGACCGATTTGACGCCCGATGTCACCCACTTGGTGGCAGGACGCACAATTCTTGCGGAAAACCGCCTTCCCGCGCTTTGCGTCACCCTCTTTTCGAATCACTTCTTTGAAATCGGCGATTTTCTCTTTCTCGTTTCGCTTCCGGTCCCCGAAAAGCCTCTCGGCCCGTTTTTGGATCGATGCCGCGTCATGGCGTCGCAAGCGATTGCGAAACGTCATGTCGACCGAGGAGCGAGCGATCCGGCCCTGTTCCAATCGGTCCAACAGCACCCTAAGCCATGCCGTTCGCTGAGACAGAACATTCAATACTGTTGTCCTGACCGGGGCCACGTAATCCGACCAGCCTTTCAACAGCCGCTCGGGGATCGAGGGATGATCGATTCCTCCCAGCACCTGAACGGCCTTGGTCTGAACCGGTATCGGTCTCTGCTCGGACAGAATCGACATTAAGACAGCCGCGTCTTGTTCTTGCTCGGAGCCGTACCAGCCCAGGACCCGCATCGCAGTCGTTTGCTCTTCGATTGAGTGTTTCTCATCTTTCAGGATGCTTCGCGCGTAGGATGTCAGCCCCGGCAACTTTTTGAACTGTAGTCCAACTTTTTTACCGGCCTTCTCAATGACCGTTTCAAGGTCAAGCCCCTGGTTTTCAAGACGCTCTCGCCAATCTCCAAAAACTGATAATTGCTCCAGCGTGTAATGGCCGTTTTTATCGGGCGCCATAAGACTCGTTAATACGTAAGCCATTGCGGAAAACGCCTCCTTTTGCCAAGCCATGTCGAGCAACGATGCGGTCAGCGGACTCACTTGACCGGGAGGTTGGCTCGCCACGACATTGGCCACCTTGGCGAAATGCGGCACGATCGAGCTTAAAATAGCCGTTTGCATGTACTCGCTCCCGATCTCCCCCTTCGCCAGCGCGGCAAGCGCTTGACCCGCCTTCTCTCCCGACCACTCGCCCAACGAGCACGCAAGTTGTAACCGGACGGTCGCGTCGGGATCGTTGACCAGCTCAACCACCTCTTCGATTATCGGTGAGCCTTTGCCGGCAACGGTTTTACTCAATCGAATGGCATGTCGCCTGAGAGCCGGATGCGGATCCTTTAATGCGTCGCGTATCAGCCTGGCATCCAGCATCTCAAGTCCATCGAGCGTGCAAAGGGCGTGCAGGCGGGCTTTCGCATTGGAATGACCGCGAGCCATTTCCTTCAATTGCTCGCTCACTTCTGTGGCATCCCGCCATATCAAGAGCTGCTGGATCTTATCCCGCTGCCATCCATTCGCCGTATCGAACCGTTTCGCCAGCTCCGAATTCGTCTTCCGGGAAAGGTTCGGAACGGTCCGGAGCGAACGCCTTTTCGGACTGATACGGTAAATTCGGCCATACTCCTCGCCGGACCTGAGGAAAGGCTCCAATTCCCGCTTACCCTTTGGCGGCATCCATTTCGGATGCTCAATTTGATAGCGGTACATATCGACTATCCAAAGCGCCCCATCGGGAGCGGTTCGGATCATGACCGGACGAAACCATAAGTCTCTTGACGCCAAGAACTCTTGGGCCTTTTCTCGCTCGGGCTGGTGAGCCGTGAACGTCACCCCTGCCGGTTCAAGTACCTCGCGGTGAATCAGGTTATGCTGCGGCTCACAAGTGAACGCATGCTTCTCGCTTGCAGGAAACAGACGATTGTCCCGGTAAATCATTGCCGAGCAAGCCGAGGTGAAGAGGCTCCCTCGATGGGGATGCTCATACCGCTCGATTAACGGACTTCTAGGATAAACCGGCGGATTGCGCGGCAGCACGAGCTGTTCTTTGGGATCCGGCGACGCCAAATAGGGATTGCGCCGCAGGTAATGATCCTTAAGGACAAAATGCCAAAGGGGATAGCTGTTATGGACACCGAACCAGTTGCCCCAATCGTCGCGATTGCGTCCGAACTGGCTCATGCCGCTTTGAGGATCGATCTCCCCGGTGTCGGGCTTGAATCGAAAATCGCGCTTTCCCAGCCGCACATGGTCGCCCGTCTTTACGGACCGAATTTCGCCGGTCGTTCGGAGCCCATTGGCGCAATAGACCCAATTGTCCAGGCCCCACCGCAAGCCATTGACCCTTAATTGAGGATTCTTCTCCGCAAAACCGGTCAACAATACCTCCCGCTTATCGGCTCGGCCATCGCCATCTGTGTCCTCAGCATAGAAGATGTCAGGTGCGGCAGTCACAATTACCCCCTCCTTCCATGGCAAGATCCCGGTCGGGAAATTCACCCCCTCAAGGAACAGTTTCCCTTGATCGTAACGCCCATCCCCGTCTTGATCTGTCAGATGCCGAACCCGACCGCCCGGCTTCATTTCCCCATTCACCCCGCTGGGATAATCGGCCATTTCAACGACCCACAACGAGCCGTCAGCGGCCCAGGCAATCGCAACCGGATCCCTAACGAGCGGCTCGGTCGCAACGATGTCGACCTTCAGGTCCGCGGGCAGCTCCATCG
>JAHEOI010000010.1 GCA_018610125.1 Verrucomicrobiota bacterium | reverse complement strand
GCGTGAAAGAAAAATGGCGACCCTAACGGGATTCGAACCCGTGTTACCGCCTTGAAAGAGCGGTGTCCTCAACCACTAGACGATAGGGTCGCCCGTGCGTCACCTTCACAGTGACGAAAAGCAGTTTGACATACGATTGCCGGGTCCGCAAGGGGGTTTTTCGGCTCTTTGGGGTCGAATTCGAGGACGATAAATCATCGTGCGGCCGCATGGGTTTAGGTGCGGCCAACATTTACGGTCGCAAGGAAGATGCGTTTGAGTGGGAATTAAGCCGGATCTGGCACAGCCTGGCAGAGGGCAGGCCGTTATTCAATTTGAAGAGAATGTGTGCATTGCACTTTTTTATCTGCTGTCTGTTGATTTGGTCCCGATTGGGAAGGCTTCAAGCAGAGGGGCTTGCCGGGATTGACGCACCCGTTCAGGGTGCGGGAAGTGGGGGCTGTCTACTTAAGGGCGGCGCTGCGCTTGCCCTAGGCTTCATTGGTTCGCCCTTGCAGGACTGGGAATGAGATGAGGTGTCTCACGCAATCCCAAGATCTTTTTTTGCGTGCCAAATTAATGTTGGTAGCGTCGGAAGACCACTGTTCTGTCGGATGCAGGTGCCGTCGTGGGTGTCCAGGAGCGGCCCGCAGCGGAGTGCGGGCCCTACCAGAATCAGGAACGTAGGATCGGCAGAACTGGCGGTGGAAGCCACACAAGTTAGCGCTTATGAGGTTCCACCTGCGAACCGAAATCGAGACGAATTTAAGCCCTGTAAGGACGAGTCAGTAGACCTTCCGAAGGTGAGAGACGAGGATATTGAGCTCGGAGCGGTATTTGGCAACGGTGCGCCGAGCCAGCTTGATCCCTTTCTCCTTGAGGAGCTCGACGATTTTTTCGTCGGAAAGCGGATTGTGAGGATCTTCTTTGCGGATCATGTCCGCGATCATGTCTTTAACACTGGTATTGGAGATCCCTTGGCCGGCATCGGTCTGAATGCCGGAGCTAAAGAAGAATTTCATCTCGAAAAGCCCTTGAGGGGTTTGCATGTATTTGCCGGAGACGGCTCGGCTGACGGTGGTCTCATGGACCCCGACCGCTTCCGCGACTTGCATCATGGTCATCGGCTTGAGGTGGGAGACCCCATGCTCAAGGAATTCGCGCTGTTGCTTGACGATTTCGCGAGCGATGCTGAGGATGGTGTCTTCCCGCTGATGGAGGCTTTTGATCAAGGTCTTGCCGGCGCGAATCTTATCCCGGATGTACTCTCGAACCTCGGCCGAGGTCTCGGCCTTGGCCATGAGATCCTTATAAGCATTGCTGATCCGTAAGTGCGGCTGATTTTCCTTGTTGGAGGTGACCACATAGTCGTCGTCGACCTTTTGCACAAAGACTTCGGGATAAATGTATTGGTTGACTTCGGGGGTAAATTCCCGTCCGGGGCGAGGATCGAGGTAAGCGATCCGCTCGGCGGCCTCCTGGACTTCTTGGACGGTCACATTGAGCTGGCGTGCTATTTCTGGAAAGCGTCGTTTGCCGAGCGCTTCCATGTGGTCGCGCACTATCCGGTATTCAAGCTCGTTTTGTTGTTCGTTGCGCTCCATCTGGAGCATGAGGCATTCGCGAAGGTTGCGGGCACCGACACCGGCGGGATAAAACGACTGAACGAGGCCAAGCATCTCAGAAACCTTCTCGGCGGCAGTATTCGTCGACACTGCCAGCTCTTCGACACTGGCTTGGAGGTAGCCGTGGTCATCGATGTTGCCGATTATCGTTTCAGTGACTTGGCGATCTTCATCCGGAAGCTCTGTCAGTCGCAGCTGCTCGAGCAGATTTTCCTGAAGCGACGATTGATCGGCGATCGATTCAAACATGAATTGGCGCCGTTCCTCGTCCTCTTGACTGTATTGGTTGGGGACATTGGTTTGGGAGAAGTGCTCTCGCCATTCCTGATCCAATTGGGTGAGACGATTAATCTCAGCCTGGATCTCGTCGACCGGCTCGCCATTGGAGCCTTCCGTTCTCGAGTCGTAATTGACGTCTGACGGCGGCTCGGCCGGATCGATCCCAGAGGTGTCGACTTCCTGAGAGGCGGACTCATCCGGCTCGGTTTCGGTGGAGGGGGCTTCCTCAAGTACAGGGTTCTGCTCCAGCTCTTGTTCGACGAGCGCTTTGAGCTCCATAGTCGGAGCCTGTAAAAGCGCCAATGACTGCTGCAACTGGGGGGCCAGCACTTGTTGCAGAGCCATTTTTTGAGAGAGATGCAACCCCTGAGACATACAACTCAATATAACCCGGCACTCTTCCAAAACAAGAGGAATCGGCATAACTCTTGCTGAGCGAGGCGTTTGCCCCGGACCCGCCAAGGCATGGTGGCAGGTGAGGATCTTGTCCGCATCAAATCGTCGTTGCCGAACCCCTCGCTGTTTTTCCGCTTCGCGGAAGGAAAAAGGGGAATTTTTTTACGCCTCGCTGGAGATTCCTTGGGCCGAAGACGATGGTGAGGGGAAGCGTCAAAACTTGGTTCAAGAACATCAAATTTGCTTTGTTCATGGAATCCAGGGCGGACAGGGACTCAATATCTTGGGGTTAATGATTTCAGGGATGGAAACATGTTGCAGGCGTGGAATTGTTCAGTTACCCTGGCGACATGCCGGTACGCTTTACGATATTGGGAAGCGGATCGAATGGGAATTGTGCGTATTTGGAGACGGAAACGACACGGGTTCTGATCGATGCGGGATTCAGTGGGCGCCAGATTCGGCAGCGGATGGCCTCGATCGGACGGTCGCCTGAAGATCTGGATGGGATCCTTGTGACGCACGAGCATGGTGATCATATCCGGGGGTTATCGATGATTGCCGGGAAATTGGGCCTGCCGGTCTACTGCAATCGGCTGACCAAGGAGGCCGTTGATGAGTCGGTGAAAGGGGCGCTTAAGGGGAAGATTTTCGCAACCGGGAGTCATTTTGAGGTTGGCGATCTTGGTGTGGAGACATTCAGTCTGCCGCACGATGCCCAGGATCCGGTTGGATTTTTAATTCATGCTCCGGGGGTGCGGGTGGGGATCCTTACGGATCTAGGGCACGCGACCAAGCTGGTGACCGAGCGCATCAAGACGGCGAACGTCCTGGTATTGGAGACGAACCACGATGTCAAGATGCTTCAAGAGGATACCAAGAGACCGTGGAGCTTGAAGCAGCGTGTCATGAGCCGGCATGGGCACCTTTCCAACGAGGCCGCCGCCAATTTCATGGAGGGTGTTATCTCAGCGAATCTGCACCACCTCTTTTTGGGCCATTTGAGTCAAGAGTGCAATCGCCCGGATTTGGCACAGGAAGTTGTCGGTGGACGTTTGGAAGGCATCGGGGCAGGGCATGTCCAAGTCAGGGCGACCTCGCAACGGGAGCCGACAGAGACATTGGTGGTTGGGGAGTAGGCGCGAGGGCCGGAAGACCGTGAAGTGAAAGTGAAAGTGAAAGGCGGGAAGGAAAAAGGATTCCTGCTCGCCTTAGGGTCTGTAACGAAATAAGTGTCAAACCGAAGTCAGGGCTCGACCAGCCGGAGATATGCTTAACGGGAAAGCGGAACAAAAGGAACACGAAAGGGAGCACCGTCGGAAAGCGGGATTTTTTGAAGAGAAGAGCGGCAAAGTGGCGCCAACAGTGAAAGTGCTACTCGAACAGAAGGTCACGGAGGAGCGCCAAGAGGAAACGCTTGTTGTTACCGTCTGAGGTCAGCGTCCCTTTGCGTGCTTCTGTTGAATGACTTCCAGTCTTCATGCTTGCCGAACGGGAAATGCCGTGACTTTGTTTTGATTAGAGCGATGATTGGTTGTCGTAAAAAACGCCCGATATGAATTTGGAAGCAACGTATGACCTTACGCTTCCCATTACTTCCAAGATGCCTGTCTTTCCGGGAGACCCGGCACCGGAGCTGTTCACCGTTTCAGACATCCGTAAGGGCGACCCGCTGACGATCTCTCATATCTCGATGGGGTGCCACGTTGGCACACACGTGGATTGTCCTGCTCACTTTCTTGAAGACGGTCCGGTGCTGGGCGCTATGCAGTGGCGTTCTTTTATGGGCCAAGCTCGAGTGCTTGAGCTGACAGGGAGCTCCTTTATTTCACGAGAGGATCTGGCTCAGTATGAGATTCCACGCGATTATCACATCCTATTAAAAACCACGAACTCGGCCAGGTTGGCGCAATCCTCCTTCACCGAAGATTATGTCTTCATGGACCCGGAAGCGGCGAACTACCTCGCTGGACACAATCCAAGGTCTGTCGGCTTTGACTATTATAGCCTCGACCCGGCCTCGAGCCAGACTTTTCCAGCGCACACGCGGTTAGCTGAACAAGGAATCCCAGTGTTTGTTTGCCTGGATCTCTCCGGTCCTCCTTCCGGTGATTATTGGTTTGTAGGGCTTCCACTCCGTCTGGACCAGCTTGAAGGGGCACCTGCGCGGGTCCTCCTTCAGAAGTAGAATGTAACAGTTCAACGGGAGACACGCTTAACCGTAAGATGGAACAAAAGGAATACGGGGGGCGGCACCGTCGGAAAGCGGGATTTTTTAACAGAAGAGCGGCGAAGGGACACCAACAGAGAAAAAGGCTATTCGAACAGTAGGTCACAAAGGAGCGGTCTCGGAGAGGAAGTCAACGAAAAAGGCAGGGGCGGAACCCGACGAAAATGTCAGGCCCCTCCCCACCAGACTGTTTAGCAGTTAAGACGGATCAAGCGGTAAAGCCTTGGCTTATTACCGCTTCGACCGGCCATTTCCTCGTTTGCCCTTGTTGCCACCGCCACCGCCGCCACCAAAAGGTGTGTGCTCTTCGCGTGGTCGCGCTTCGTTCACGGTCAACGAGCGGCCTTCCCATTCTTGGCCGTTCAATGCCTCGGTTGCGGCATTTGCCTCGTCCGTTGAGGACATCGTAACGAATCCGAACCCGCGCGACTTACCGGTCATGCGGTCGGATAACAGATTGACCTCCTTGACCGAACCGTATTGCGCGAACAGATCCTCAAGATCGTTTTCTGAGACATCGTAAGAGAGATTTCCAACGTATAACTTTGTATTCATGATGATTTCTTTCGTTTTAGACCGACTGCCCTTTCACAGACCTTCGCCTGAATAATCTCGGACTCTCAAACCATCACCGAAAACACAAAGTCCACTTGATGATGCTCTTTTGACGTCTCGGATAACGCCAGCGATCTAATCCCCCCAGCATCCGTTAAACGATGGCAATGTGCAAGCTGATTTTTAAAAAATGCACCGTGCTCATCCTGAGGACGGAGTGCGGAGTGGGAGAGTGGGGGAGTGATCGGGTGGATGAGGAGAGATGACCGCACCGGAGGTCCCGTGAAACGGGAGGAAAAGCGGATGAGGGGGGTGATGCCATTCGGAAATTCGGGAGAAATGGTTTTAAAGCGCCCTTTCAGGGCTTTGTTGTGTGTCGGCGCCTGCACACCTAGGGCTGAGCCCTAGGCTACATTGAATTGCCCCGTTGGGACATTGTTCGAGAGCGCCAAAGGTGCGGGTCAACATAGCCCAGGGCTCCACCCTGGAGGAACCGAAAGGCAGACGAGCTCAAGCCCTGTAAGGGCGAGTCACGATCATTGTACGAAAATGCGAACCGGCCCTTCATTGTGACGGATGCGGACCTTCATGGCCCGTCCCGCCTCTTTTTTAAAAACCAATGCGAAACCGGGCTTTACCCGGATTGTCAGATCCCTATCATTTCGCGGCTGCAAGGTGAGCGTGGTTGCCTTGTCGGGGTAGTTGTTGGCATGGAGGAAGAGCTCTTCCGGTTTCTGCTTGCCGATTACGTATTGGTGGTAGCCGACTTTCCCCTTGATTGCGGCGACCGGTCCCTTGGTGAAGCCTTGAGTGTAGGCTTCCGCCGCGACATTATCGTCGGGGTGCTCCTCGGGATGGGTGTTGGTAATGATGACGGTGTCGCCGACCAGCACGGAATAGGCTTCGCTCGCGTCGGGGGCGTTGTGCTTGGCGAAGTAGGTATTGGCGTGCTCCACCGATTTAAAAGTGTCGGGCATGACAGTGTGCTTGAAACGGCTTTTTTCTGCCTTGGTTGCCAGAGGAGGCAACATTGGCACGAGGTAGCCTCGGTTCTTTTCGGGGATCCATTGGCGATTGTGGTCGGGCTCGCCGTGCGCGGCTTTGACCTTTGCTTCGGGAAAGGCGAAGGGCTTATTGGTCAAGTAGCTCGGTCGTGAGAGCATGGCGGTGTCGATCTTGCGTTTGACGGCTTTCTGCTCGGGGATCATGTCGTGCTTGACGATGTCCTCGAAGAACGGGCCCATCGCGTGGGTCCAGAGCGGGCCGAAACCGGGCTTGAGGTAGTCCAATCGCTCGTGGCGTGCGGGGGCCCAGCCGTACATCTTTTTGTAGCCGATAAAGGTTTCGACGCGCCAAGCGGAGCTACCGGTCGAGAGGCCGAACAGGAAAGGGGCCATCCAATCCACGGCATGCTGGTCGCGGTTGTGAATGCCGAGGTGGTGCGGCACCCAGTATTCGGTTTCGCAAGCCCAGAAATCGACGCGGTCGATCAGCCAAAGGCCGGTAATGGGGGAGTAGCGCTCGCCGATGAAGCCGGGATGCTGCCCCTTGGGCAGACCCATGATGTATTTCCCGTGCGTTTTTAACAGGTCATAGAAGTCTTGTTCGCTGCCCATGCCGATCTGTTTGAACCCGCCGTAGTTGCCCGCGAGGCGGCCGTACTTGGCGGCGAGCTTGAGACCGCGCTTCATCGACTTGCCGGGGAACCCGCTTTCGCCAAAGGTAAAGCCGATGATGTTGTCGTATTTGCGGAACAGGTGCTCGGCGTAGGAGACATTGCCGGCGGTATGGCCATAGAACCGGAAGATGATCGGCACGTCGGCTTCGATCCATGCCTGAAGTCGGTCGGGGGAGTTAATCAAATCTTCATAAGCGACGAGCGCCACCATACGCCGGCTTACCACGTCCGGCATCGCATTCAACATCTCTCGGAATCGGTGCGGCAGGTTAGCCGGGATCAGGAATGCCGGCTTCTCGGGATTGATTGTGCGCGTCCGAGGCTTGGTATTGTGGTTGGTGTTGTCAATCCGGAAACGCCGCACAGACGTCCATTCTCCCGGATGGCCGGTGACGCCGAGGGCCCTTACTCGGCAATAATATTGGCCTTTGTCCAGCAGGCGGTCCGGCAAAAACGTCCGGTCGTTGTGCGTGGCACCGGAGACACGCATCTTTAGTGAGAATCGTTCGTTCATTACCGCGTCGCTGAAGCTTGGATTGTCCGCCACTTGCACCTCATAACCTCGATCGGCGCGTTGGGGCGTTCTGGAAAGGATCGATACGGACATCGCGAGGTCGGTCAGGTCCATGTCTTTCAGAGGCGTCACCAGTTCGGGCGCCGGCGGTGTGATCCAGGCAAAGGTAAACCGGTCGAGCGAGGCCTGCAGCGGCTTGGGATCGTCGCTTGCATTGTGCAGCGTTATTCGAAGCTCGCAAGAACGGGAATCATTGAATGGGACCTTCTCTTTGAGGGGAAAACGGAATGCACCGGTCGTGGTGACTTCGCCGATTTGATAGAGCTCGCCGCTGGTCGGATGCTTTAGGCTTACCCGCAGCTTGGTCCCGTTGTTGAGCGAGGCAACCCGGCCGCGGATCTCGCCGGGATTGAGAAAGTCGCGGGTCACGTACGTGCGCATCCCCCCTTCCGGGCTTTTCGCGGTAAGCCGTGCTTGTCCGTTGTTAAACCGAATCTTGGCCTGACCGTGTTTCAGCCAGCGGTCGGTTGCCCCTTCAAAATCGTCCGAGAAATGCTCGGGTGCTTTGGCCACCTGCAACGGCGGCTGCTCAGAGGTCTCGGCGTGATAGAGGTGGACCGTACCGGCGACGCCGTTGGCGTCCCGCTCGAGCTCTCGGATCATCTGCGCGGGGGCATCATTGTTGTGATAAAAGGTTAAGCTTAGATCGATGGTGTGTTGACTGTTTGGTGCAACTTCAAACGGGACACCGGAATTATGGAACCACCGGCTCTTGTAGGTCGCGTTTTTTCGATCCGGGGCGATGTCCGCAAAGCGACCGACCGGGCCGATTGTCCCATGCTGGTTGCGATGGCGACGACCGTCATATTCGGCGGGCTTGGCCTCGGGAACGACCCACTTGTGCCGGGGCCTTGCGTGGGTCACCCGCCCGGAGAAACTTTTGTACACCGGTGTGATCCAGCGAATCGGCCCGTACCAGTCGCAGTATGGCGTGTGCAACGTCAGTCCCATACCGTGGCCTGTAGACGGATTGACCCATAGAAGGTTTGAGCGGCTGCTTTCGTAAAAGTTGACCGAAAGGATCTCGACTTGAGGCCACTGCTTCGTCAGTAATGGACCCTGCCGGCCCTTGAGTACCTGCTTTGCCTCCGTGGCCCATCCGGGCAGGAATTGGTCCTTCTGCGTCGGGTTGGTGAAAATGAGGCGATGATCTAACCGGCGCTGCCCGGCATACAGAATGTAGCGCTCGGTCAGGCCCAGGGGACTGTTTTTGATCGTGTAACGCTGCTCAAACACCGTGCGTACCGGACCGTTGGCGATCACGGCGGCGTCTTGGTATTTTACTTCCGCGCGCCTCAGGCCCCATTGGTCGACCAGGGATTGACCGGTCCGGCGATCGTCAACCGAAATGCCCGAGCCCTCTTTTCGGGCCTTGATCGTTAGGTGTCGGTTCTGAAAGATCCGGGATCCCCTTACCGTCATCTCATTATCGCTTGGGCTCGATGGCGGCGATTGCTTCTTGATTGTGTAGGTTGTCGCATTCTCCTTGTGGATTGCCGCCAGGAATGTCAGCTCGTCGGGGGCGCCGCTGCCGTTCAATTGATCGACTTGACTCGGCACGGGGCGGCCGTTCTTGCTTTCCACCACCACTAACCGGTCGGTGCGATACCGTTCGGGTAGTTTATCGAGGGCCAACGTTACCGGGTATTGAGCGACATCGAAGCTGCCGACGTTGACCGCCTTGACGGTATAGCCTTCCGGCTCGCCTTGCGCTGGAGCCGGGACCGGCAAACCCAATGCCGTCGCGGCGGCGATCGCGATCATGTGAAGATGCCTCTTCATAATTGACTGCCAAAAATTTGATTTCTTTCACAATAAGGCCAATGGTAATATTCTCACGTGTCTCAGCGAAGGAAAACGACAAACTGTATCTGACCCCGCGCACTCGGTAGTAATGAAGGTAAAGAAGCATCGTGATACCAAACCGTTTGCGGCTTGACCGGACAGTTGAAATGGGACGCTGCGACGGGTCGGATGTCGGTCATCACGCCGACAGCGAAGGGAGCTTGGGGCTTTCTCAAGGACACGGGACCCATTGAGCTGGCGCATGTTACAATACACTCTGAGAACGAATACGGCTCGGTGGTTGGGGTTTCATTAGACAGCCGCCCGCTGGGCGCTTCCGATAAGATCCTTATCCAGATGAAGTCGGGACTTGACCTTGCCGGCGCGGAGAGTCCACACCAGGTAACGCCGGAAGGCACGACCCGTTTCTGGCGAGTGCATTGCGAATAAACAGTCCGGGTTTTGAGAATGATTATAAGGCAATTGAGTTGGTTGGCGGTTGGATTGTGGGCAACGGTGGTCGTGGGTACGGCGGCGGCGCAATCGGGCAAGCCATGGATCACGTATGAGGGCAAGAGCGGCCCGGGGAACGGGAAGCATATTGTGCTCGTTTCCGGCGATGAGGAATATCGAAGCGAGGAGTCGTTGCCGCAGCTTGGGAAAATCTTGTCTCAACGGCATGGCTTCAAATGCACCGTGCTTTTCCCGATCGACCCGGAAACCGGTAAGATTAATCCGATGCAGCAACGGAACATTCCGGGCCTGCACCATCTTGGCGATGCCGATTTGATGGTGATTTTCACGCGATTTCGTGAGCTACCGGACGATCAAATGAGGCACATCGAGAGCTACCTCGAACGGGGCGGGCCGGTCGTGGGGCTTCGCACCGCGACGCATGCGTTTCAGTTTGACGATCGGAAAGAAACGAGCTTCAGGCACTATGGTGACAAGTATGACGGACCGAATGAGGGATGGCACGGCGGTTTTGGTCAGGTCGTGCTTGGTGAGAATTGGGTTGCTCACTACGGAGCGAATCACGAAGAAGCCACACGCGGGATTATTGCCAACAAGGCCGAGGATCATCCGGTGCTGAATGGGATCGAGGATGGGGAGGTGTTTGCCCACAGCGGTGCCTACTTTGTTGAAGAGCCACTCCCTGGGGATAGTGAACTGCTTTTGCGAGCCCAAGTCGTCGATGGAATGGGGTTTGAAGACCCGCCGGTTGAAGATGAAAGGAATGAGCCGATGTCGCCATTGGCCTGGGTCAAAACCTATGATCTGCCCGGGGACGGCAAGCAAAACCGTGGCCGTGTGCTCACGACCACGCTGGGGGCGAACGTCGACCTGCGGTGGGAAGGGACTCGCAGGCTGCTGGTCAATGGCTGCTTCTGGGGCCTTGGGATGGAGGTGCCTGAAAAGGCCAACGTTGCCTTGGTTGGCGATTATAACCCGACGCCGTACGGCTTTGACGGCCACAAGGAAGGCATGAAGCCGCAAGACTACGCGATTAATGCGAACAAGCTTGACCGCAACGGAGTGACGACCGCCAAGTCCAATGTCGATCACGCGGAGATTATCTCAAAGTGGGACGAAGAGACGCTCAAGCTGGGGGAGCAGGTTTATCGGACAAGCTGCTTTGCCTGTCACGGTATGGATGGCTCGGGGCGAGTGCCCAATGCCCGCTCCTTCACTCAAGGTGAGCTTCAGAACGGCGCGGATCCGTATAGCTTGTTCAAGACGATCAGCAATGGCTATAAGAAGATGCCGAGTCAATCGTGGTTGACACCGCGCGAGCGATACGCAGTGATTCATTATTTGCGTGAAACGTTCCTCAAGGAAGAGAATTCGGGGCAGTACATCGAGGTCACCGACATTTACCTCTCGGGCTTACCCGAGGCGGTTGCGGGAGAAACCACAGCCCGGCGACAACAAAACGTGAAAGACGCCGAGCACTTTGGCGGCGCATTGGCGTCGCAACTGGGGGCGGACATCCCGAGCGTGCTGACGGTAGGGGTAGGCGATGATGTTACAGTAAGCTATAATCTCCATCGGATGCGCACCGCCGGAACGTGGCGAGGTGGCTTTCTGAATCTGAGTGAAACGAAGTTTCGCCAGTTGCGTGGTGAGGGGCGTCCCTTGCCGGAGGGTCGGCCCCTTGAGGGATTGCAGGATTGGTATTGGGCTTTCGGCGACCGGATCGATCCGAGTAAGCTGAGTCTTCAGCCGCGCAGTCCGGCGCCGGACAAATGGATGACTTACAACGGACGGTACACCCATGGGCGCAACGTTATCCTGTCCTATGCTATCGAGGGGCGTGAGATTCTGGAGATGCCGGGTGCGGAGCAAGGCCCCGACTTTTTGGCGCTCCATCACACCCTCAGGGTCAATGGCGGGGATAGCGCGCTGGAGCTTGTGGTGGGTGAGGTTAGCGATCCGGCTTACTCCCGCAGCGGGGTGATGAAGTTGAATGCCAAGTACCCGACTCGCTCTTATGGCCCGGTTTCGGAGCGCGTGGCTGTGGCGCATACCTGGGATATTGCGATCGAAAATCCGTTGTTCCAGAAGGCAAAGCCAGAAGAGCCAAGCGGCGGGTCGGCCGAGCCCTGGTTCGAAGCCAGTCACGAGGAAACGCAAAGTCGGCTCAACATGGACGAAGACTTCTCCGTCGCCGTCCGGTTCCGGACTGATGAAAGCGGCACATTAGTGGCCAATGCCCCGAAAGACCAAGGTTGGGACGAGGATGCTGCCGGTCAGGATGCTGCCGGTCGAAACGGCAAGTCGCTCTATGTAAATGCTAGAGGCGGCGTGACCTTTGACATCGGCTACGTCGGTGCCGTTTCCGGTGGTGAGTACTTGACGGACGGGGCATGGCACCAGGTGGTGGTGACGTCGGAAAACGGGCGCGCCCGTCTCTTTGTAGATGGTCGGATGGTTGGAGAGAAGAAAGATTTCAGCGCCCCATTGGCCGAAGGTCACGTCTTCCGGATCGGGGCGACCACTCACGATTTCGGCGGCAACTTCACCGGCGAGATCGATCAGGTCCGGTTTTACAGCAAGCCGTTGGATGAAGCAATCGCTCGGGCATTTTCCAATGAGTATCCCGAGGAGGGCCAAGAAGGGCAGCGGCAACGCTTGATGGCCAAGGCGCCCGAGCCCGTTTTCGACCGGGCCCCCGGAGAAGGGAAAAATGGGGAGACAAAGGAGATCACGGCAACCCCGGATACGTCTGAAACGTTTGCGGTGCGAGATCTTTCAAAGGCAGATGCGTTTGTTGCCGCGGCCGTGGTCGGTGAGACGGATGGCTTGACGTGGCGCGTTGACAGCCAAGGCCGGATCATCTTGTCAATCCCGGCCGGCGATAAGCCGCGCGTGTTTCGTGTGATGAGGTTTTCGGAGGACGGTCTGGGCGAGCTGGATCGCTTCCGTCGGTATGTGACGCATGTTTCGGCGAGTGAATCGATTGAGGATCCGAAGACCTTAACGCAGGCCGGACCCAATCCGTTCGATGAGACGGTCCAGGTCCAGGGGAAGCTGGGTCGTAAGGATCGGGCCTATGTCGTCGATACGATCCCCGTGCCGATCCACGAAAACCCTTACGGTGCCTGGGTGCGCCCGAGCGCGGTCGCCTTCTTCGAGAATGGGCGCGCTGCCGTCACCACCTATACCGGCGATGTCTGGATCGTCTCCGGCATTGATCAGTCGCTCGAGGCGGTTACCTGGCGGCGGTTTGCGGCGGGATTGTATGAGCCATTCGGGGCGCGGGTGATCGATGGGACGCTCTACGTGACCTGTCGCGACGGGATCAAGCGGTTGCATGACACGGACAGCGACGGCTTTGCCGATTACATCGAGCACTTCTTTGCGGACCCGGATGTGT
>JAHEOI010000009.1 GCA_018610125.1 Verrucomicrobiota bacterium | reverse complement strand
TCTCGGCAAGGGCACCCTCGGTTCTTTCCATCGGCACGACCGGATCATCACGCTGCCCGTCGATCCAAAGCTTAAAGCCCTCGCCATCTTCCCAGGTCCAGACAATGTGCTGCCAGTCGGTAGTTTGGACATTCTCCATCGTCTCTTGTTGATCGGCGGTCAGATTGGTATCCCCGCCGCTTTCAGTGGTGGTGATCGCGACTTTCATCGCCTCGACCCCGCCGCCCAGGGCACCTTCGCTGTCGTACCCAATGCCCCAAGGATCAGCGCCGCCACTGTCGACGAATTCAAAAAAGCCGCGGTCCATGCCGGTATTCGCGGCCTTAATCCACATCGACATCGAAAACTTTTCAGCCCCGTTAAAGGTCAGGTCACCAAAGTTGACCTCGTCGTCCTCCCCATCAAATGTAACGGAGCCACTCTGATCGGGGAATGGGGAGTCATCCGAAAAGCTTGCGCCGTTATCCAACGAGCCTGCCCGACCACCGGCAAAGGGCTGGGCAGTATCGCCGGAGCCTTCATCAAACAGCCACGCCGCGTCCGGCGCCTTTCGACCAAATACGAAGTCGCTTGTCGTCGGATTCGGCTCAAGCGTGTTCGGCTCCGCGGCGCGGTCTTGGATATCACGAATTTCGACGGTATGCTGACTCCCTTTTTCGAATGCGGGGCCTGCCGTATTCAAGCGAACCCGCTTAGTCTGGCCGGCAAAGAACTCGACCGATTCGATTTCGACATCGCCACCATCTATGGTGTAGTTGCCGGCATCAAGGGCTGTACTTTCCGAGACCGGCTCCGAAAAGAAGATGTTAATTCCGCGCGGGTCACCCCGAGGACTCACCGTGCCCACCGCCGGAGGGATTTCATCCGGCTCGACAGTAAGCGTCGCCGGAGAGCCCGATGTGTCGACTGTCGTACCCGCTCCATTGGTCACCTCGACTGTAAACTCATCCCCACTGTTATCGAGCGAGGCCTTGAAATCGAGGAATGGGCTTGTGGCACCTTCGATCGGCTCTCCATTACGCTTCCACTGGTACTCGACCGGCGGCGTCGCCCTGACGGCGACTCGAAACCGCGCCAGCGGATCGGTCTCCTTGACCGTTGTATCTTGAGGCGGTGTAACGACCTCGGCCACATCCGGTTCGGCAACAAAATCTTGAACAAATCGGGAGCCGATCACCTGCGGATTCTCAATCCCTGGACCCGTCCAGGCGACTTGCCCCCAATCGCCCCCTGTAGCCTCCTTCAGGCGAAATTCAAAATAATAGGCCGTACCTTTCTCCAACGTAATCGACTCCGAGGTTGGCGTTCCTTCGCTTACAAAGGCACCGCAACACTGCTCGGGTGTCACGCGTGCAATCTCCTCGGCGTTGCCAGGATCAGGTCCTTCGGAATTCAATAGAAAGCTTGATCCATCATCGCTGCGCAAAAAGAACTTCCATTCGCCGTCGGTTGGAACGTGGAGATAGCCACGCATCCGCAGGCCATAGTTATCACCGGCCGCATCAGTCTCCTCGAATGGGTCCGGCCACTGGATTCCTATTGCAACGGGTGGGATCTCGTCTGCCGCTGTCGCAAAAGCAGGTTGGCCCGGGAACTGCGGATCGTTTACCAAATCGTCTACCGACGCCCCGGAGATAGGGCTTCCGGCTCCCCCGAAGCCACCGTAAAGCTCCACACCTAGAGGGCCGCCCTCCGTCGACAACGGAGCAACCAGAACCCCCAAGCTAACAAGGATGAGAACAAACTTCGTCATTGCTATTCGATGTTTCATATTTTTCCCTTTAGGTATTTGGATTCGCGTCGCTTCTCTTATCACTCTTGAAAGAGACGTTAAAACATCATCTTCTTACCAATATCCCCACCTAACCCCCGCGGGAATTCGCGCATGATGCTTTTTCATCTGCGCTTGGTTTCGCCACACAACCGCGCCATCGACCCGTCCGACGTTCCCCCCATCTGAGTTGATTACCTCCGGCTCGGGAGTGCGTCCCGGCTCGCTGCGCACACGCCCGTTTGGTCCGTGGGGCGAGGAGGTGATATTGGGACTGCCGGTATTTTTCTCAATCAGGTCTGCGACCATGAGCAGATGAGGTGGGGCGGTATCCTTTTGGGGAGATTGCCACGGCCACGGATCCCAAGGCCACTTGGGGGGCTCCTGTGGAAGTGACGGATGGTCGGTGTCACGGCTGAAGAGATAATAGTAACCAAGACGCACACCGTCACCGGCAGGACGGAACCAATCTTGTTTGTTCGGACATGAAAGCGTATTCGTGGTCATGCCATCCCGGGCTCGGAGCACTTCAAGGGTGTCGCTACCAATAAATGATGCGTGCTCGGTAGAGCCACCGCGGCTTCCACTCGGGAAATCTCCATCGTGGTCTTGCGCATACATCTGCATCGTCAAGAGAATCTGGCGCTGATTGTTCTTGCATTTCGTTCTTGTTGCCTGCTCTTTCGCGCCGCTCAAAGCGGGAAGCAACATCGAAGCCAAAATCGCGATGATGGCAATGACCACAAGCAATTCAATCAAAGTGAAGCCGGTGCTGCTCCTCTCTCTCCTACCGCAATGTCGCCCCCATTGCTTGGATGTCATGCCGCATTTCCCGGTAAAAGGATAATGCCGAAGGGAGCATGGGCTACGCCCAGCCACCTTAGCCCTGGCATAGTTTGATGATGCCCTCATAAACTCTTTCATACGCCTCTGGGGCCTCTGGGTTTCTTTGGATTCAGCTTTTATTCTGAAACGACGGGAGCACTCTGTCAATACTCATTTTCCTTGGTCTTGAGCCTTCAGCGGATTAATCGCTCCATTCCGGAGCCAGAAAGCGATCTCCGACACGCCGTCCATTCAGACGACGCTCATTATCCGGCGAAAAATCAAACGGGTGCGCCGGGTAAAGCTCCTTCAGCCTAATGTGCTCGACGCTCCCGTCCAACGAGCCAATATCACCGCTTCCGTTGTGGCGCCAGGTAATCCCTTCGACGGGACTACTCGCGGCATTGTCCCATTGATTCAAATCCTTCTCGTCGGCCTCCCAATAGATCATAAAGTTAGACCGTTTGAAGTCGGAAATCTTATGCGTTCCGCCC
>JAHEOI010000008.1 GCA_018610125.1 Verrucomicrobiota bacterium | reverse complement strand
TTGGCGTGCGGTTCGGATGCGGTCATGATCGGCAGTGCCTTCGCCCGCGCGAAAGAAGCCCCGGGTAAGGGCAACCATTGGGGGATGGCGACCCCGCATGCCAACCTCCCGCGAGGGACCCGGGTCAAAGTCGGTCTGAGTGGCTCTATCGAACAGATCCTTTACGGTCCCGCAACCGTCGATGACGGCTCGCAAAACCTCGTCGGGGCGATCACGACCTGCATGGGCAATGTCGGAGCCTCCAACCTTCGGGAGTTCCAAGAGACCGAAATCATCATCGCCCCGAGCATTCGAACTGAAGGGAAGCTCTTCCAGACCGTTCAAAATGTCGGCATGGGGACAGCTTAGGGTCTTTATTCCTCCACTTGCCGGATCTTGCGGACGACCTCTGTTGTGGAATGGCCCGGCACGTGAGCAAGGAGGATGATCTTGCCGCCGTGTTGCTCGACGACATCGCGTTCTTCTTGGGGGAGGGCTTCAAGCGAATAGTCACCCCCTTTGACATAGATATCCGGTCGGGCCATCTCGAGGAAGTTGACTGCTCGTACCTCCGGGAAGACATAGACGGCGTCGACGCACTCGAGCGCTGCGATCACGGCAGCCCGGTCTTCCTCGTGATTGAGCGGTCGTGAAGCCCCTTTGAGCGTCCTTACCGAGATATCGCCACTGACACCGACCAAGAGGGCGTCACCCTGGGCCTTGGCGGTTTCAAGTAGCTCGATATGGCCGACATGCAACAGGTCGAAACACCCGTTCGTCACGACGAGCCGCTTGCCTGATTGATTCAGCGCTTGGCGCCACTGCGGGAGGGCTCCCTTCGTCAGTTTCTTTCGCTTTCGGTCATTTGCGCTCATTACCAGAGCTCCTTTCGAACGTCCCAATGTTAGAGTAGTTTGTAGTTGTTCTAATAAAAATAGACGAACTTGTTTTTCGCCTGCCAACTTTTAGAGTGATATTATGAACCGAGATGTGGTACCGGTAGAAATTCGCGGGATCTTGCCCGCCAACAGCGGGTGTGCCATTTTTATCGGCACGGACGAGAAGGTCTTTGTGATCCAAGTGGAGCACAACATGGGGGCGGTCATTGGCATGTTCCTGCGTGGTACCCAAAAAGAGCGCCCGCTAACCCACGACTTGATGGCGAGCATCTTCAGCGGTTTCGGAATCTCTGTCGAGCGGATCGTTATTTCGGAGCTCAAGAATTCCACGTATTACGCCCGGTTGATCTTGAAACAAGAGAACGAGCTGGGACGGAATCTTGTCGAGATCGACGCTCGTCCGAGTGATTGCCTCGCTTTGGCTGCGGCGCATCAGCGTCCGATTTATGTCTCCTCCGAGCTCTTTGAGCAAGTGGAAGATATGTCCGAAGTGCTCAAGCGCATTAACGAGAATGAGAGCGAGGAAGGGGAAGGAGATGGCGAGGAAGAGAGCGAAGAGACCTGATGGCAAAAAAGAAGGCTCAGGAAAAGCGCCCGGTCTTCCTGGTTTACGGAGAGGATGAATATACGGTCAAACGGCGCGCTCGGGAGCTGTTTGACAAGTTGGCCGGTGAAAACCCCGACATTGAGACCGAGGTCATTGACGGGTACGTCAATAATAGCCATGAGGCCTTGGGGGCTTTGGGACGGCTACGGGAGGCCTTGCAGACCCTCCCTTTCTTTGGCTCCGAAAAATGCATCTGGTTGAAGAACTCGAATTTTCTGGGGAGAGAGCGCGGGGTGGCTTCGTCCGACGTTACGGAGGCGCTACGCAGCCTGGCCAAAGAGCTCGAGCGTTTCGACTGGGGCCGCGTTCGGCTGTTGGTCAGCGCGACCAAGGTCGATCGGCAACTGACCATTTTCAATACCCTTGCGGCAATTGGCGAAACCGAGGAGCACGGAGCTTGGGATTTCGGACAGAAGGGGGGTGCTGAACGAGCCGAGGAATGGGTGAAGCAGGAATGGGAACGTCTCGGCAAGGGGAGCACTCCTGAAGCGCGGGCGCTGCTCTTGGCCCGGATTGGTGCCAATCCGCGTCAATTGGGCAATGAGATCGAGAAGATCGACCTTTATGCGGGAGATGCGGCGGAGATTCAAGAGCATCACGTAAGCGCCGTCGTGGCCCGGAATGAGCAAGCCGAGGCCTTTGCCCTTGCGGAAGCCCTGGGCGACCGCGACTTGCCGCGCCTCTTGCAGACCCTCAAAACCGAGCTCTCTGCGCTTAGGACCGATCGGCAGAAATCGGAGATTGGAATACTTTACGGTTTGATTTCCAAAGTGCGGGTGTTATTGCTGCTGAAAGAAATGCTGGGACAAGGTCTGGTTCGGCGCGAAACGCAATACTTCCGCTTTAAGGCTCAATGGAGCGCATTGCCGGATGAGGCCTTCCCGAACGATAAACGCTTCAATCCGAAAGCGATGAGCCCGTATCCATTCTTTAAAGCATTGCGGCAGGTACGGCATTATCGCACTGATGAGCTGGTTCGGGGGATGGATCGGCTTATGGAATGCAATCAACGCTTGCTCTCAAGCGGGCTTGACGGGGCGCTGGTATTACAGCAAACCCTGGTGCATATTGTACGGGGAACGTAACGATTCGGGGTGATGCGGGATAATGAGACAAGCAGCCGGTCAACGGATTCGTTCCCGGTGATGCGGTCGGAAAGCTTCCCATTTGGTTGGAACGGGCTGGATGGTCGGGACGTGGGACCATTGAGGTGATCGATTGACAGGACTGAGGTTGGAATCACATCGACCTTGATCGCGTCGATCTTCCTCCCATCTCGCTTACGTGTAAGGCAGGAAAACGATCGGGGATGGATGAGCTCTGCCCATCCGTAGAGTGTGTGTTTGTCGTATGAAATCAGCCGCACCAACATTATTGGTCTCAATCGCGTCACCGGTCGCTTATATCAAAATCTGCGGTCGAGCCACCTCGGAATCGGGAAAAGACTTCAAATCGTTGATCAATAGCCTTTTTGAGCGAGGATTTTCGCAGTTTGTGCTCGATTTAAGTGATTGTCTCATGATGGACAGCACCTTTCTTGGGGTGCTTGCGGGAGGCGGGCTCAAATTGTTGAAGGCAAGCGAAGCGGGAAAAGGGGCGCCGATTCAATTATTGAACCCGAATGAGCGGGTTCAGACTCTCCTCGACAACCTGGGAGTGCTTCACCTGTTTTATGTGACAACGGGGTCCAACTTGAGCCCCGATCAGTGCGAACGCCCCGATGTGGGGGGTGTCCCGCCCTCAAGGGAAGATGTCTGTCGAACCTCCCTGGAAGCCCATAAGACCTTGATGGATATTAATCCGGATAATATCCCCAAGTTCAAGGATGTCACTCAATTCCTGGCCGAAGATCTGGCGAAATTGGGGAGTGACCAAGCAGACGGTGCGGATCGCCCAAGCGAGGATAAGGAGAAGGGAGCGGATGGGGTGTGAGGATGCCTCCCAAAAGTTGAATTGCCGGGTTGTTTAGTGCTCTTGCTCAGCCTACACTAGCTGCCCATGCTCGACTTGAGTACTCTAAATCCGGCTCAGCGTGACGCCGTCAGAACGGTTGAAGGGCCGCTCTTAATCCTGGCCGGTGCCGGCACCGGCAAGACGCGGGTGATTACATTAAGGCTCGCTCACATGATCCATCAGGGGGTCCCGGCGGATCGGATCCTCGCGGTGACATTCACCAACAAGGCGGCGCGGGAAATGCATCAGCGGGTACACGGCTTGTTGCCTGGCAAGGGAGGCTCCAAACGACCGCGTCCCACGATCAGCACCTTCCATTCTTTAGGCGTCCGGGTGCTAAGGCAGCACATTGGGCTGTTGGGATATAAGCCGAATTTCGTCATCTACACTCAATCCGATCAACTTGGGCTGGTCAGGCGGTTGTTGAGCCGGATTGCTTCCAAGGATGTCAAGGTGCAGCCGCAGGCGGTATTGAGCTGCTTGAGCCGGATCAAGAATAACGGAAGCGAGCATATCCGCTTTTCCGACAGCGAGGCCGCGGCAATGGCGGACCATCTGAAGGAGCGTTACGACGCTTCCTTACGGGCGGCCAACGCGGTGGACTTCGACGATCTTTTGCTGTTGACCCTGCGCCTGTTCCGGGAGCATCCGGAGGTGCTTGCCGAATATCGCGATCGTTTTCGGTACGTCATGGTCGACGAGTATCAGGATACCAACGCGGCCCAGTTCGCGCTGTTGAAAGAGCTGACCCGGGGGCATCAAAACCTTTGTGTCGTGGGGGACGACGATCAAAGCATCTATGGCTGGCGAGGGGCGGAAGTTGCCAATTTGAATGCCATTGAGCGGGATTATGACGATGTCAAAGTTGTGAAGCTTGAGAAGAATTATCGATCGACCAATGTCATTCTTCAAGCCGCCAATGCGGTGATCCAAAACAATCCACGCCGCCACTCCAAGCAATTGTGGTCGGACATGGGGACTGGTGACAGGATCGCGTATCGGGTGTTTGAGAGCGACGAACAAGAGGCGGAGTCAATCGTCGAGTCGATCCAAACGGCCAGTCTTGTCCGCAATATCCCGTGGTCGTCTCAGGCAATCCTGTTTCGAACCAATCAGCAGTCGCGCCCGCTTGAGACTGCCTTGCGTCAGGCCGGTATCCGCTATCACCTGGTCGGCGGTCAAAGCTTCTTTGACCGCCGCGAGATCAAGGATCTACTGGCCTATCTGAAAGTCTTGTTGAATCCGGAAGACGACAACAGCCTTTTGCGGATTGCCAATGTGCCGGCACGTGGGCTGAGCGACGCGACGATGGAGCGTTTGTTGGGAGTGAGTCATGAACGCGGGGCGTCGGTCTTTCAAACGATGCGTCATACCGATGTTCAGAATGGGTTTTCCGCGAGGACGCAAAAAAATATTGCCAACTTTCTTGAACTGCTTGAGCGTTACCGACAGCCGCTGGAGTTGCGCGAGGATCTATCGCTCAAGGAGTGGGTCAGTGAGTTTCTCAAGGAGATTGAATATTTCGAGGAGCTCAAGCGGACGGAAAAGCATGTCGAAACCGCCGAGAATCGGATCCGCATTGTGCAGGAGATGATCGCCTCATTGGAAGATGTCACCGGCGCCGAGCTGAGCTCGGGAAGTGCGGGCATGTCGTGGCCGGCTCGGCGGTTGCAGGCCTTTCTTGAGGGAGTCTGCCTCGATAACGATCGCCCGGACAGTGGTCTCAAGGGGAATCCATCGGATGCCGTAACACTCATCACGGTCCACAGTTGTAAAGGGCTTGAGTTCCCGCATGTCTATCTTGTCGGTTTGGAAGAAGGGATCTTTCCGCATTCACGATCAAAAACCGAGGGAAATATCGATGAAGAGCGTCGTCTTTTTTATGTCGCTCTGACACGGGCTCAAGTGGCGCTTTCCTTAAGTTATTGCCACACCCGAAAAAAGTATGGCCAATCCGTCGCGTGTCATCCCTCGCGCTTTCTCAAGGAGCTTCCCGAAGAGCTGCTGGAGCAGGAGGATAGTCAATCCAAGAAGACGATCGCCAAGCAGGACGGGAAGCGCCTCTTTGATGCGATGCGGTCCTCCATTGACGGGTAGGCGAGAAGGAGCAACAGGGTGTTTGTCCGGCCGGGTATCAATCAATGTCCCGGGTTGACTTGCCGACGGGTGGCTTGTATCCATGAGATAAGTTGAATACCGGTTGTGGGGGAACCCTATGAATCTTTTCAGGAGTATAAGCCTTGCCTCATCTTGGTCCTGGTGGTCCGTGTGGATGCGATTGGTTGTCTGCTTATTGCTAGGCGTCGCTTGCTCGACGACGCCGAGCCTTTATGCCCAGAAAGAGGGGATCCGCTTTGATGTCTTTCTCGGCTTTGATAAGCATTTGCACGAGGGAGAGTGGTTCCCGGTCGTTTGCGAGGTCGAGAACACTGGGCCCGGTTTTGTGGCTACATTCGAGCTCTCTCCGGAGCGAAGCGGTAGCAGCCAGACCCGTCGCTATCAGGTAGAGCTCCCGACCGATTCACTGAAACGGTTTGTCGTGCCCGCATTTTCCACCGGCGGCGGGTATGGGCGTTGGAATGCCCGGTTGCTCGACAGTCACGGGGAGGTTCGAGCCCGGCGCCAATTGGGCGGGGCAGCCAATGTCCAGGCATGGCAAGCCCCTTTGATAGGCGCCCTGCCGGCGAACTTCAGTGCGATGCCATCGCTGCCCAAGATCAATTCCAAACAGGAGGAGTTCCAGCCGCGGGTAGCTCGATTGCAGGCGAAGCTGTTTCCGGATTCTCCGATTGCGCTTGAAGGGTTGGATATGATTTATCTTAACTCGAAAGAAGCGCTTAAGCTGGGGGCAGAGCAAGTGGATGGGTTAATGAGATGGCTCAGATCGGGCGGGCATCTTGTTTTAGCGATCGAGCAACCGAGTGATATTACCGCTACCCCCTGGCTTCGCCGGCTTTCGCCGTGTCAGGTGGGTAACCTGGGCAAGATCACGACGGACCAAGCACTTCATCGGTTTGCCGAATCGGGGGCATCGTCCGATCCGTCCCAAACATCGAGCGAGCATCGATTCAACCTGCCGCCCAAGACTTATCAGGTCTCTTCCAAGAACAAGCCCTTGAAGCTGGAGCCTGATGCGGACTTCCGAGGGAAAACGCTGGTGGTGACCGAGACAACACCGGGCGAGGGCAAAGTCTTGATCTCTTCGGGTGAGGTGCCTCTGGCAATTCGGGCGTTCAAGGGACGGGGCCAAATCAGCTTGCTGACGTTCAGTCCGAGTCGGGAGCCCTTTCTCTCTTGGCAACATCGCGATTGGTTCTGGTCAAGCTTGATCGGCATTCCAAGCGACTGGTACGACGCCGAGCAGTTTCGCTATTACGGTGGCCAGAGCCTCGATGGCGTATTCGGGTCGATGATCGAGAGTCGCCAGGTCAGGAAGCTCCCGGTTGTTTGGCTCTTGGTCCTATTGGGAGTCTATCTGTTGGTGATCGGTCCTATTGACCACTTTTCGCTCAAGCGGTTGAACCGCCAGATGCTTACCTGGATCACATTCCCGCTTTATGTGATCCTGTTCTCGGCCTTGATCTACTACATCGGCTACAGGCTCCGTGCCGGGGAGAAAGAGTGGAATGAGCTTCATGTTGTCGATGTTGTCCCCGGGGAAGAGGAGTCCATGCTAAGGGGGTGGACCTATGCTTCGGTCTATTCCCCGGTCAATGCCAGCTACCCGGTTGCTTCGGATTTGCGCTATGCAACGTTGCGACCGGAATTCCAAGGCACTCGCGAAGGCGGGCAAGAGAGCAGTCGCGCTGCTGTGCTCCAGGGTGCGCGCGGATTCCGCGCGAACCTCTCGGTTCCGGTTTGGACAAGCCAGTTGTTTGTCAGTGACTGGCAGAAACCGAGCACCAATCTTTTGGAGGGGAAGCTTGTCCGGCGCAAGGACCGCCTCAAGCTGACGCTCCGGAACCGTCTCGACTCCCGTCTCGATTCTTTGTGGCTGGCCTTTGAAGGGAGGCTTTATAAGCTGGATTCCCTCCGGGCAAACGCTAGCCGGCAGTTTGAGGTTGCTCAAGGCCGCGCCTTCCGAGATTTGGATGAGCTGGCGTCCCGTTATCGCGATCGATTTGCGGATGCACTGCGGAGCCGGGGGAGAGCGTTGAGCACCGGTTCCGAGGGACGTCTCGAGCGTGAGCCAATGAATGCCATTGCCGCATCGCTTGTCTCATTAACCGGCGACGCTCAGGCCCGAAATATCCGTCGTCGAGGTCGAGGGGATTTCTTAATGGCGCCGAACCGCTTTGATGTCAGCCCTTTGATCGCGCGCGGCCAAGCGGTGGTGTTTGCTTGGGCGGAGAACTTTTCGCCGATCGAGCCCTTGAACCAATTCAAGCCGAAGCGCCTTCAGCGCGACACGTTATTCCGCTTGGCGCTTCCTGAGAGAAGTCCGAGTCGATTGGGAAAGACCGTGAATCCAGAGTCCGCAACAACCTTGACGTATGAGTGACGAAACAGCCGGCCAGAATATCGCCGTCCAGACCCGAAGCCTGAGTCGGAGCTTCGGCTCGTTGACGGCATTGGACCAACTTCACCTTGTTGTCTACCGGGGAGACCTCTTTGGCTTCATCGGCTCAAACGGGGCCGGAAAGACGACAACCTTGAGAATCCTGGCGACATTTCTGGCGCCCTCCGGAGGACGCGCCGAAGTGATGGGCTACGATGTCGTCCGCCAAGCCGATTCGGTTCGGCATATTATCGGTTATATGCCGGATTTTTTTGGGGTCTACAAAGACATGGAGGTAACGGAATACCTCGATTTCTTTGGGGCATGCTATAAGATTCCGAGCGCTCAACGCGAGAAGACCATTGGCGACGTCCTGGAATTGGTTGGGCTGACGGACAAGCAAGGCACTCTGATCGGCACGTTGAGCCGCGGGATGCAGCAGCGATTGGGCTTGGCTAGGGTGCTCATTCATGACCCGGCTGTACTGTTGTTGGATGAACCGGCTAGCGGACTCGATCCGCGGGCTCGCATCGAGATGATGGCAATTCTTCAAGAACTGCAGCGCATGGGGAAAACGATCATTATCTCGTCTCATATCTTGAGTGAGCTCCAGAGCCTTTGCAATCGCGTTGCTATCATTGAGAAAGGAGGCCTCATTTACAGCGGGCCGGTAGGCGGCGCCCAAGAGCAAATCACGTCGGGCCCGGTCTACTGGCTACGCGTGGGCACGGATCTCGACCGGGCGATGGAGGTGCTGAAGCAGCAGCCTCAAATCGCGGAGCTCGAAGCGGTCGACAGCCGAATCAAGATTACGTTGCAAGATCATGAGACCGACCCGAGTGAGGTGCTTGAAAGCCTGGTCAAAGGAGGCACCAAGGTGATCGAGTTCCGGGAGGATGAGGTCGGTTTGGAGAGGGTCTTTATGCACGTAACGCGCGGTGAAACTCAGTAGATCCCGGCGAGGCGTTGGCTCAGACCCGCCAAGGCGTGAGGTTCGTTTAAGCCGCTTGGCCGCATTCAATGTTTTCTGTCTTCGCTTCGCTGTAGTTCTGCTCCGTGGAAGAGAAAATGGAAATTCTTATTCGCCTCGCCACAGATTCCTTGAGGCCGAAAACAATAGAAAGGGCAAGGCAAAACATGACTCAAATGTATCCTATTTTGTTGGACAAGGGATCCGGCGGAGCGTGATTGCGTCATGGTCCGTTGGCCGATTGTAAGTCGTGAGCTGCGCGCGGCTTCGAGGCAAGGCAGTACTTACCTGCTTCGGATCGTTGCGGCCCTCTTTGGCATCACCGTTTTTGTTGGGCTGCAGCTTCAATTCGAGGTGCCGCCGAATGCCCTGGGAAAAGCATTGTTTGATGGATTACGCCTGACTGTCATAGCGGTGGTCTGGGTCTTAGGGCCTCTTTTAACGGCCGATTGTATCAGTCGCGAGCAGCGGGAAGGAACGCTCAAGCTGCTGTTTTTGACCCCGTTAAGGGCCCCGGACATTGTCTTATCCAAGGTCTCACTCCAGGTATTTCGAGCTGTGACGCTGCTTTTGGCCCTTTTGCCAATGGCAATATTGCCGCTGTTTTTGGGCGGAGTCTCGTGGCGGGATGGGCTCCAAGCCCTCGTAGTTGTCGCTGCGTCGATGATGGCCGCCCTTTCTGCGGGATTGGTCGCTTCGGCGTTTACGGAACGATGGGGACGGGCATTATTCCTAAGCCTGGTGTTGAGTCTGTTCTCAGTACTGAGCTTGATCATTGCCGTGACATTCCTGCAAACCGGCGCGTTCCCCTCTTCTCTCAAGGATCTGGTCAGCTTCTCATGGCTTGGGGGCCTGATTCGCCGGCTTAGCTTTGGCGGGATGGGGCTGCCGTCGGTTCCTTTGACGGTGGGGCGCGATTTGGCTTACGTGGCGCTTTGCTGGACGGTTGTCGCTGTCGTTTTGGCAGCTTGGCGTATCAAGCTGAGCTGGCGGTACAAACCGCCCTCTCGGTTGCGCCGCCGGGTTGTCCAAGTGTTTTGTTCGCCTTGGCTTTGGGAACGGTTCTTTTCCAAGTGGATGCGCTCGAGACGGGATGTCAATCCGATCCATTGGCTCGGCGAATACTCCTGGAGCGCCCGTTTGAGCAAATGGAGCTGGTGTGGGGCGATCATGATTGCCGAAAGCGGGGTCTTGGCCGCTGTCGTTTGGAGCGCTCAGGAGCTGATGCTGTGGCATTACCGCCTGCTTTACGGGTTGGCGATTGGCTTGGCCTTCAGCGCGGCGGCGAGCTTTCGGCAGGAGCGAGAAACCGGCTTGTATGAGCTGTTGGCCGTTACGCCGCTCGGAGGCAGAAAAATGATCGCGGGACGAGCGCGTGGCTTATGGCGGCAGATGCTGCCGGCATTTGTCGTGCTTGTGGCGGTATTTTATTTCACCACCGACTTCAGTGAAGGGTTTTTTCTCTTTGAAGAGCGCGGGCCTATCGAGGAATTCGACGCGACGCTCCTTTTCCTGTTCGGGCTCGGCACGACCTTCTTGACGATCGTGACTATCGGTATGACCCTCGCATTGACCCGGCTGAATCTCCTCATGGCGTGGGCATTGACCGTCGCGCTCGGACTGGTGTTGCCGTTGTTGCTCCTGGGTGCTTTCGAGCTTGGGATCAACCTCCTCGGTATCGAGTCGGTAGCCCGCATGGCGATCGAGGTCAAATACGTCGTTTATCTCGCGATTCAGCTCGTCATCAGCCTGGTCGTGGGTGTTATTTTATTAATTCGCAGTTTGCTTCGCTTCGCATTCGTATGACTGTATTGCCGATTGTCGGAAGGGAGTTGAAGGTTGCATCCAGGAGGCGGGGGACCTATTGGATGCGATTTGCCAGCGCTTTGCTGGCGGTCATTCTCTTTGTCTGGATCTATTTGGCTGCGGATGTCCCGGCTGCAACGGCGGGCCGAGTCGTTTTTATCTCGTTATCGGTTTTGGCGTTTGCGTTATGCGGCTTGGCCGGTGTGCTGACCACATCGGATTGCCTCAGTGAGGAAAAACGAGAGGGGACGCTCGGTCTCCTTTTTCTGACCGATCTCAAGGGCTACGATGTCGTCTTGGGCAAACTTGTGGCCAATTCGCTCGCGGCATTTTACGGGTTGGTAGCGATTTTTCCGGTCCTTGCGCTGCCTTTATTAATGGGCGGCGTGCCCCTTAGGTCATTCGCGTTGCTGTTGGTCGTGCTGGTGGCCACTTTGCTGGTTTCCCTTTCGGCGGGCATTTTGGTCTCGACCTTTAGCCGGGAGTCTCGCAGGGCCTCCGGTGGGACGGTGCTCTTGCTGTTGTTCATCATGGCCGGGATTCCTCTTTTGGGCGTCTTTTTGACGGAGTATGGGTTCATTTCGGCATCCTCACCCCCGGAAAAATTCCTGATCCCAAGTCCCGCCTTCGCCTTGAAGCAGGTGATGAGCTCGCTCAAGGCGACCGGTCCCTTCCAAGCGTCGTCGTTTAGGCTAAGCGTCGGCTGTTTGGCAGGGATGGTCTTTCTTTTCTTGGGGACCTCCGCTGTTCGGTTGCCTAGGGCTTGGCAGGACAAGCCGGAGGGCCCACGAAGTCATCGGCTTCGAATGCTCCGGAGGCGCTTGACATTGGGCAATGTTGACTATCGGCGTCGCTTGCGGGATCGCTTGTTGGCGATTAATCCGGTGCTTTGGCTGGCTGGGCGTGACCGACTCAAGCGACTCTTGGTCTGGCTTCTTCTTGGGATTGGGGCGTTAGGCTGGCTGTGGGGATTTGCCGAACATCGGAGCTCCTGGATGGAATTCCCGATCAGCGTCATGTTTCTGCTGCTGCTGCACTCGATCGTCAAGATCTGGTTGGCTTCGGAGGCATGCCGGCAGTTGGTTGACGATCGACGCAGCGGCGCTCTCGAGCTGCTGCTTGCCACACCCTTG
>JAHEOI010000007.1 GCA_018610125.1 Verrucomicrobiota bacterium | reverse complement strand
GTCGCCGTCGGTCAGTTGACGTCCTTGCACAACCATCGACTCCATCACCACGCACCATAGCAGGAGTCGATTTCAGAGTCCAGGGGGGGGGAGTTAACTCATCTCGAGAGAAAGCGCTCAGCGACATTTACCCCGTCCAACGTCATCGAGCGTCCAAATCAGCCCAACCACCTTCTATAAGGCTGAACAGTTACCGCCACGCGCCCTCCAATTTGGAGGACGGAAAAGCAAGGGATAAGCGGGTCGAAAGAGTGGTGAGTGGCCACAGACAACGGCAAACGACAAGGACTCTTATTCGCGCTGTTCCCCGCTTCCTTGTGCCAACGCCTTAGCAGCCAATCGCTTGGCATCCAGCTCCAACCCAACTCTCGAGAGGTCTCCCGTGCCATCCGTGGTAGAGCCGATCCGCAACGAGGGCGAACGTTGTTCTCGCCGTCGCCTGGTTTTCCTCACGCCCTACCTGTCAAGATTTGTTGACTGACCCCGATCGCCCAGAGGATTGGTCTGCGTGCGAGTGGATGAACCGGCTCTATCCCGGCTTCACAAAAATTGTGAAAGAGCTGATGGGCGAGGTCGGTCGGTCACGAAATCCATGTCCACCCGCCTTCAATGCTGGTAATTTCACCATTCCGGTCCCATCTCACGATCCAGCTTCCGCCATCCCCGGCTTCCGCGTCTGCCAGGCAGCCAAATTCGATCAAATATTCGCCATTGTCCCTCTCCTCAACCGTGAGCTTGTAATGAAGCCCCTCCCTCTTGGCAAAGAGGTCATCCAAACCGGCTCCCGCATCCAGCTCACTGTTTATCGCTCTAGCCGCCATCACGTCTCCATCGCGAATCGCACGCAGGAACGCAAGAAGTCGCTGATCGCCCAATAGCTCCCTTGCGGCATTCCCTTTCTTACGGCGTTCTTGAGTCATGGTATGCTCCTTTGGTTGATGGAAGCCAGCAGCTCCCGCTTTTTGTCTGCTATAGGTCTGCGAATTCCCATCGATTGGCTCGTTGTGGCTTAGCCTGACTCCTGCGGCTCCATCATCCCGGTCCCCTTATCAGAAAACCTTCCTGCTCAGCAGCTCATACAGGCGGCGGTTGGCGTGCCGGAATCGATGACAAAGTTGCTTTCCTCGTATCCGAAACCGTTATCCTGTTCGAGCCGTTATCGATCCCTATGTGTCGTGTCACATCCGTAAATGTCCGGTCTTCATTGTTCCAATACAGCACAACCCGCACGCCCTCAATCGGTCGTTGCAAATATTCCGCAAAGAGCGGCTCCACTACCTCTAATCGAGGCGCTCGGCTTTTGTCCGGCCCAACAGAATGGTCTGCTGTCCCCGGGGAGTGAACTGCTCAAGCCAATCACGGTAGTTTTGGCATTGTCCCTGGTGTGGGCGAGGTTCCAATAGCGAGAGCGTTCGGAACCCGCGAGGGAAGGCGCATCAGGGCACCGAACTTCCGATCGGCCACCTGCATCGAGGCATAATACCGTGCCCAGAGGTTCCGTGACATCGGGTGATCCGGGTAATAGGGAGGAAGATCGATCTTCATCAAGCCGGTCGTATATCCGGCGGGACGCAGCCAGTCCATGACGACGCGCACCCCTTTCGGGAGCGTAAACTCATTATTCTGGTATATCCCTTCGTTGCCGTGGGAACGATGGTGCTGGGCATCGATGCTCGTCGAATGCATCCCCGTTAGCAACGCGGAACGGTTGGACGAGCAGACCGGTGTCGAGCTGAATACCCGGTCAAACCGCATTCCGTCCTCCGCCAGTCGATCGAAGTTTGGGGTGTGGGCCTGAGCACCTGAAAGACTTAGGTCTCCAACGCATCTAATGGGACTTCGTCTTGGAGCCAAAGCCTGCTGGTGAAGGTTGCAGAAGAGCCTCTTTCGGGAAAACCGAACGAGCGGTTCGATGAGGGGAACGAGGGCCATTCCCTCGTTCCTACTCTACCGCATCTTCGAAACCGTCTGCCCCGGGCATCTCCATAAGTCGGACACTCGGACGGAGGCACAAATCCGCTATCAACCGAGAAAATTGGGCTCCTTGTCCAAAGATCGGCACAAGCCGAATCCGAGTGGTTACTCATTTTACCCCCTTAGTTTTGACCGGGAGTGCCGAAAAAGGGAGTCCCCCCCTTGGTCAAAGACTTGCTGCTCAAATTGTTATCCCCCCGGGGCCGGGGGGGGTAGCCGACTGGAAGGGTCAGCTCCTTCTGGGGGGCGAGTGCACTAAGCCCGTCTGGTTCGCCAGGGGCTCCGACCGGTCCAACCCTTCAACCGTTTTCGGATTTTGCGATCGAGGAGGGGACGTCGAGAATCGCAGAAATAGGCCAGAAATAGGCCAGAAAAATTTCTTCACGCAGAGGGGCGCGTGTCGTAACTCCTTGCTAATCAAGTGGTGGGCCCACACGGATTCGAACCGTGGACCAAACGATTATGAATCGTCTGCTCTAACCACTGAGCTATGGGCCCGCCGAAGGCAGAAAAAACCCGCTTGGAGAATCTCGAGCCGAAAATCGGATCGGTCACGGCTTTAACAGCCCCCACTTATGGCTTAATGTGAAATAAAGGGCGGTGTCTTGCAAGTAGGAGGGTCAAGTTTTTGAGGTGAGGTTGACAACCCAGTGCGGTCGCGAGGATGTCGCGGAAAGCCCTTTCGAAATGGATCGCAGCCAGCACGGCAGTGGCGGGTCTGCTTCCTTCCTACGCGTGGGATAAAACTTCCCGGAGAGTGGGTTCTTTCTTGGCATTCTGCTTGCTCTAGGTCAATGTGGGGTGAGGGAACGGCTTCGCTGAGGATCACCGGGGAGGTGTCTATTGGCTGGGATGGAAGCATGGAGCTTGGACTCGAGGGGATGCGACCGCCGGGAGGGTGAATTGGTGGTCCATGACCCGTGGCGAATGGGATATTTCTTGGGAACGGGGCGAGCTAGAATCCCAGAACTCGGAATTTCCCTTAAGGGTTTTTGCGTAGAAGGGCGTGGGGAATTTAGCCCATTCCACCCCTTTGAGGTGGCAAAAGGGGTGAAGGGACGAACCGGCGGCGCAAAGATTTTTGGACGAGCGAGAGGTGTGAGCTTGGCGGCAAAATCCGGAAAAATAGGAGCAAGGCGCGATAGGGGAAACGAGGCGAAGCGCGAGCATTCCGCCTTGGCCCGTTTTGCGCTTCTCTTAAAGCCTTACTGGAAGCCGCTGCTGGCTGCATTGACGATGTTTGTTGCCTTGACCGGCTTGAATATCGTCGTCCCGAAGCTCATGGGCCTCGTGCTAAACGAGGTCTTTCCCGAGCGAAACTGGCCTCTGCTTTGGGCGATCTTGGCGGGGTTGGTGTGGATTTATGCCGCCCGGAATCTCCTGTACTTTTTCAGCAAGTATATCGTCGTCTCGGTCGGGGAGAATGTCTGCTTCTCTTTACGCAAGCGATTGTTCGAGCGACTGCAACAGATGACGCTCAACTATTATCGCCGGTCCAACCCGGGAGAGCTTTCGACCCGGGTGATGAATGACAGCTACGCGATCCAGGAGTTTATCCAAGACAACCTGCCCAAGCTCTCGCAATCGCTGCTTCTCTTTTCGGGGATTTCGGTCACGATCTACATCATGAACTGGGAGCTGGCGTTGGCTTCAACGATTGTCTTACCGCTCCATTTGCTGACGTTCCATTGCTTTAAGAACCCGATTAAGGAGGCGAGTCACGCTGCTCAAGCCAACCTTGGGGGAGCTACGGGGAATCTGATCGAGAAGTTTTTGGGAATCGAGGTGGTCAAGGGATTCACTGCGGAGCAGCGGGAAATGGAGGCCTTTCATCGGGCGATCGATCTCTCCCGTCGGAGCCAGCTTAGGGGAAAGAAGTTCCATGTGATGCAGAAGGTGGCTGCGGACCTGTTGGTGGGGGCGGGCACAATTGCGCTGATCGGCTTTGGGGCATACCAAGTCATGGGCAAGCCTGCCGGGCACGGTTTGGAGACGGGCGATTTCGTTGCCTTTTTCGTTTATATCCGGATGCTCTATCCGACCGTGATCGAGCTAATGAGCAGCTTTTCAAAGCTTACTAAGGCGACAGCCTGTATCGATCGTGCCTTTGAGGTGCTGGCCCCGACCCAGTCCGACGAATCGAGTCAAGCGCGGCTAAAGCCGGACATCGTTGGGGGGGTGTCGTTTGAAGGGGTGAACTTCCGTTATGAAAACGGCGGTATCGAAGGAAAACCGGTTTTGAGCGATGTGAGCTTTTCGGTCAAGGCGGGCCAAGTTTGTGCGATTGTGGGGCCGTCCGGTTCCGGGAAGAGCACGCTGATCAGTCTGTTGCCACGGTTCAATCATCCTCAAGAGGGCACGGTCCAGATCGATGGGGTCAATGTGGAATCGATCGAGACTCGGCATCTTCGTGAAGCGATCGGTATTGTCTTCCAGGAATGTTTTTTGTTTAATCGGTCGATTCTAGAGAACCTGAAATATGCGCGGCCCGATGCCACCCGGGAAGAAATCGTTAAGATCGCGAAAGAGACCGGGGGGCATGACTTCATCATGCGCCTGCCATCCGGCTACGACACGGTGGTGGGGGAAGATGGGGTCACATTGTCGCGCGGAGAAAAGCAATTGATCACGCTCATGCGGGCAATATTGAAAGACCCGAAAATCCTGATTTTGGACGAGGCCACCGCGTCGATAGACGGTGTCCGCGAATCGAAATTAATCCCATCGATCCTTGATTTCATGAAGGGGCGTACGACACTGATGGTGACCCACCGACCGGAGCTGTTTATGCGGGCGGATTTGGTGCTCAAGGTGGAAGACGGCCGGGTAACGAATCTCGGGCCGCCGAATCCGTACCGGTTACATAAGGAAGGGCTTTTGAGCTCGCCTGAAGCAGGGCGGGAGCAGTTGGTCATATCAGGCGATCGCACGGAAGGTTTCCGAGCCCGATTTGAACCGGCGCTTCCGCAAAGCGGCTTGAGCACGATTTTGGCCTGCTTGATCGGCGTCGGGATGTTGTTTGGGATCGGCGGACCCACATCGGCGGCTGCCGCCCAGGGGCAAGAGCAGCAACAAAAACAGCAGCAGTCCGGTGCAGACGATAGCGCAAAGCAGGCGAGCCAAGACGCTCCGGCCGACGCCGCGCCTTCATTCGGTGAGTTCATCCCGCAGCCGGGAAGCAACGACATCACGTTGGCGGATTTATTGGACGTGGCGGCGGGCCGCATCGAAGCAAAACTAGGGTATCAACCGGTTCGTGACGAGTCGAAGGTGGCCGGAATCATTCCCGAGCGTGACGGCCTGCAAGGCAAGCATATCCTGAAGCGCTCGGTAGGTCAAGCGACTCGCTATCTGCAGTTGGGCTTCCAGACATTTCGTAGTCAGCCTCCTCATCTCTGGATATATGGTGTTACCGAGACACCCGGAGGCAAGCGTGTGAACAAGGATGTGGCAACGGTGAAGCAATTTCTTGATAAAGGCCGTCAGGCCCAAAAGGCAAGAAAGAAGCAACTCTCGGTCCAAGAGTTGGCGGCGGAACGGATTAAGCTGAGCTACATCGGGGCCGATCGAGCCATGGGCCTGCTAAAGAGCTTTGGCTATCAGGTCATCGAGTACACGAGCTCCGGAAGCAGTGTTGGCAAGGCCGAGATCCTAAGCGCGAACAGCGATCTCGATCCCAAGGATTTGCCGATTGTCATTTCCCTCCCTCAACCGCAGGGGGTTGATCTCGTTGGTGGATCCGGGGGAAACCTCGGAGGGGAATTCGGTTTGTCAGTCACTCCGAGCGTGGCCAAAACGCTGGACAATCAGACCAGTAGCGCTCCGATGATGGAGCTGATGGTGCTCTACGATCCGGCCCGTCCCCAGCAGTACTCCCACTTGCTCCAACGGATTCGTGAATCGATTGACTTGGCGGCTCGTCAGATCCTAATGGAGGCGATGGTGCTTGAAATTTCGAAGACCGGTTTGAACAAGCTTGGGGTGGAGTGGGAGCTTGAAGGGGCGCAAGGCAATTTGGAGTCGCTCAAGTTGGGTCGTCTTCCGGATTTGCGGTCCGGGGAGCTGCCGACCGCCGACGCGACGATTTCGAATATCTTTGGGGAGTTTCAAGCGCGGCTTCAAGCGTTGGTGCGCCGAGGGGATGCCGAGGTTCTGTCGCGTCCGAGTGTTTTGACCTTGGATGGGCGGCAGGCTTCGATCCGGGTCGGCGAGGAAATCCCGATTGCCAAGAGCTTTAAAGGCTTTGAAGGCGGCAATCAGATTCAGCTCGATTTCAAATACTTGCAAACGGGGATCCTTTTGAATATTCGTCCCCGTCTAAGCGCCGAAGCGAAGGAGGTCAGCCTCCAAATCGATGGGATCATTACCTCGGAAGTCCCGGGTGAAGCACTGACGATACGGGATAATCAAGGCAACGTCCTGGGGAGTGCCCCGCGTATCTCGACGCGGCGGGTGCAAACCTACAGTCTGGTTGGAAATAAGACTCCGTTCATCATAGGCGGTCTGGTCAGTAAGAATCGGACGGAAGTGATTGACAAGGTCCCATTTCTTGGGGACATCCCGGTCATCAAGCATGCGTTTCGCTCTCGAGAGCTTGATACGACGAAAAGGGAGGTCATTATTGTGATCACGCCGTTTGCGTTGCCGAAGAAGGAACGTGTCCTTGGGCGTCATATTCCCAAGGATGAGGATGCCTTCGATAGTGTTGGTAACAAGTTATTCCGTAATGCCTATCGGATTCGGGCTGAAGATACCTTTGACCTACGGTTCCTGACCTCAAATCGACAGCTCCAGACGATGCAACGGGTTGCCGATTCGATAGTGGCGGATCACCCCTCGTTGGACAACAAGCCGCCATTCAACCTTTTTGCCGATGGCAGCATCCCAGGCGAGCGAATCCTCGTCTTCCGGCAAATGTATGAGGTGATTAAGCGACAGCAGCTTGAGCAGAAGTTGCTGAGCGACAAGATCATCTTCTTCCAATCCGATAAAACCTTGGATGCCGGCTTTGATGTCTCCTTTTTGCAGGAGTATCTGCGGCAGCGAGCGATCGAGCTGTCCGGTCAGTCGAAAGTCTCGCAGGACGGGATATTTAAGGCGCTTGGCGACAAGGCCCTGGCACTGACGTACACGTTTCGCAGGGAGAGCCCTGAGGCGGGGGACATCCTGGCGGAGCCGGTGCCAAAGATTCAATGGATTAATTGTCCGAGCGACGATGTCTGGACGCGTCGGCTTTGGGAGATGAATCAGCCCGATGAAAAGGGACGACGGCGGCATACGATCATTCTTAAGGACCGGGACAATTTGGAGCGACTGAAACAGGCGATCATCTTGAAGCAGACTGTTGATCTGAATGCGGGCAAGGAGCCGCTCACACTGCAGAATTTCCAGCAGGGAAAGCTGCTTTTGTTGCCCACAGTGAAGAAAGAGACTATTGAACTGATCGATGGGACCGTCGCCAAGTATTTCTTCTACACCGAGCAATACTATCCGGCATTGCAGAAGGAAGTGCGGCAGGCAATGGATGCGTTGGAAGGCAAGCTGAAACAGCCACGGTTTTCCGAGTATAAGGAGCCGTTGCAATCGATCTCGCCGGATGAGTTTTCGTTGCCCCAGGGCGTGCTGCAACGGAATTAATGGCGGCGGGGGCAAAGCTTTTTCTTTCAGCCACTGGTGTGGTTGGTGTCGCGTCGATTGGAAATCGTCGATGAGGAGGTATGCGACGATTATGTCGTTGAGCTTGCGGTTGACGGCGCTTCTTGGGGTTACTGGTTTTAGGCTCGCGTCTGTTGGTGTCCTCGGCCTCCGATATAGCCCGGGCGTTAAAGATAAGCGAGGGCGTGATCGGGCTTACCATTGTGGCGGCCGGGACGAGTATGCCCGAAGTTGCGACGTCATTGACGGCTGCCTTCCGAAAACACTCGGATATTGCGGTAGGTAATGTGATTGGCTCGAACATCTTTAATATCCTTGGCATACTCGGCTTGGGGGCCCTGCTGAGACCACTGTCTACTGTCGAGATAAGCACGACGGATTTGGGGATGATGGGCGCCTTGACGGTGGTTGTGGTGCCGCTTTTGTGGACCCGTCGTCAACTCCAACGCTGGGAAGGAGCTCTCCTGGTAATCGGCTACGTCGCTTATCTTTTCGTTTTGGTATTACAATGAGCGAGTTTTCGGAGAAAGGCGACTTTAAGGGGGACTCGTTGGGAAGCATCCAGATATGGTATCTGGAGGAGAGAGCGTCTGCTGGAACGGACGCTTCATCTATGAATCGTGATAGTGGAACCGACAGTGAGTCGTCAACCATTCCCGAGAAGAAATGAATGGCATTTGGGCAAACCGAACGTCTTGCTCAAACAAGTGACGTGCCAACTCGAATGCTGGCAAGGATCTATAATGCTCCTGGGATATATGGTCTTTTTTTGACAAGGAGCTTTCAAGTGTGGTTAGAGTCATCTCGTAAGCCTGGTGCTCGGAGAGGAAATTTAATGATGCTGAATGATGCTTTGTGCTGAGAGGAGGACAACAATGGAAAAAGTGAGTAAGATTGCGGTGATCGCGTGCCTTGTCCTGCCGATCCAAGCCGCTGAGACCGCGCAGGCTGCAGCCGCCGATGAGGATAGGATCCCCGATTTCTCATATTGTGGGTATCAAGGGGGAGGAGTCTCCATTCCTGACATTGGTCAAGCAGTGACCCTCGCGCCACGCGATGACGGAGACGATACGGAGCGCATCCAGGACGCCATCAACCGAGTCGCGGATATGGAGCGGAACAGGGATGGCTTCCGCGGAGCGGTTCTGTTAGAGGCCGGAACCTATCGTGTCGCCGGATCTTTGCAGATTCAGACGTCCGGGGTGGTCTTGCGCGGCATGGGGCAACGGAAGGACGGCACGACTATCGTCGCGGCCGGCACAGAGCAGCGGTCGCTCATCAAGATCGGCGGGGGCAGGCCCGGACAGGAAATGGATGGCACCCGCCGGCCCATTGCCGACAAGTACGTCCCTGTAGGCACCAGGAAGCTGCGCCTTGACTCCACCGATGGGCTGGCAGTTGGAGATCCGATCGTCGTGTTCCGTCCGGCGACAGAAAAGTGGATCGATGCCCTTGGGACGGAGCATTTGGGTTGGAAGCCGCAGGGCTACGGCATGGGGTACGAGCGGCGGATTACGGCCATAGACGGGAGCCAGATTACCATCAATGCGCCAATTGTGTGCGCTATCGACTCGCGCTATGGTGGAGGCTTTGTCTATAAAACAACCCCGGACCAACGCATCAGCAAAGTGGGTGTGGAGAAGCTCCGTATCGTGAGCGAATACAAACAAGGCCGGGAGCGAAAGGATGAATCGCATGCCTGGGAAGCGGTAAAAATCCGCAACCTACGCGATGGCTGGGTTCGGAATGTCACGGCCGTGCACTTCGGCTATAGCTGCGTTTCGATTAAGAGTGGCGCCAAGCACATCACAGTGCAGGATTGCGCCTTCCTCGAACCGGTCTCCCGCATCACGGGCGGACGCCGATACTCCTTCAATATGGATGGCCAGCTCTGCCTCGTGCAGCGGTGCTATTCTGAAGGAGCCCGGCATGATTTCGTAATGCATGCCCGGGCCCCGGGGCCCAATGTCTTCCTGGATTGCGTGGCAGACAGGACATACGACGATTCCGGCCCGCATCACCGCTGGGCGACCGGGACGCTTTACGACAATGTCTCCTGCGACGAGCTCTATATCCGGTGGCGCGAGGACTACGGCAGCGGGCACGGCTGGCCCGGTGCCAACACGGTTTTCTGGAACTGCCGCGCCCACCATATTATCTGCCAGAAGCCGCCGACGGCCCACAGCTGGTGCATTGGCTGCACCGGCCACATCCGCGGCAATGGCCAAATCAAATCCCCGGGCGAGCCCGTCACACCGCGCAGCCTCTACCTGAAACAATTGGCCGACAGACTCGGAAAGAAGGCCGTCAAGAATGTCACCACCGAAAAGCAACGCCGGGGCCATGGAAGTCCTTCAGTACTGCCCACGCCACCCACCGGTGGCGTTCCCAAGCCATACAACACAATGGACCTTATCCTGAGGAAGAAACTTTCACAATAGACCGCCCTTGGGCCTCGAAACCGGAGAAATAGGAATAGTGGCAGCGACAAGACTCCTACAGGCCCACTACCAGTTCCCACTACCAGTTCCTAGACGACCGAGCAGTGATTCAGTTGACCGAGGATGAGGTGCATGCTTCGTTAGGATGTGAGGCCAAGCGTCAGCGCTCTTATCGGATCTGCAACAAACAGATAAATAGAATAAATAGAAATAGATGATCCACTCGGTGAAGAATTGGCCTGATGTGCTTGATACGGTATCGACTGGAAAGTAAGACTGTTGTTCGGACCGGGTCTTTTTGGTCCGGCGTAACGCTCGGCGCGGCGATCGTGACGGCGATCACATTGGTGTGTCGGATTGCCGGCGCGGCGGATCTGGCGGACCTCTCCGATAGTTCGGTGAACGTTGCCGACGTAGAGGAGCATCCCTATGCCGATCCGGATAAGAGTCGAGAGGACCACCGTTTCGCTGAGAAACAGGTCAATGAAGCCCGGCTTTACGATTTCTACGCGCGCCAGGCGGACTACTACATGGCTCGTCGCGATAGGCTAAAGCGGTCCAAGCTGTTGCCCGCTTATCCGGGGCTCGATGCGGGGCTTCACGGACACTGGGGGAAGTACAACCAAAACCGGCACTCGGACAATCGGGTCAATTCTATAAAGTACGGAGGATTGCATCTTCGGCATATAGCCGGGCAGCCCCGGGTGTACAACAACGGCCAGCATTTTGCAGTTGTGGAGCTCGGCCACCAACAGCAACTGTCGGCGGTTTTTAGCTGGACGGCTTTTGGCTTGACCGGGGCTTGGACCGATGCGGCGCTGCGGATTCCAGGTCACCGTTGGGGATTGCCCCGGCCCGCGAAGCTCAAGGGGAAGGCCCGCTGGACCAACGCCAAGGATAACTTCCAGCCACACTGGCGTCGGATTGACGCTCACGGAAATGTTGAACGGATACCGGAGGGGCAACGCCGCTACCGTGGTGTTTACCGGCACGGGAGGAGGTCGATCTTTCATTACGAGCTGGCGGGAATCGAGGTGCTTGATGCACCTTGGGCCTTGCCGACAAGCTCTGTTGCCGTGCTGAGCCGGACGTTGCAGCTTCGGCCCACCGATGAGACGACGGCTTCCGGGTTGGAGATAAAAGTGCTCCCCGCGATTCAAGAAGATCCGCAAAGTGAGCGTGTGGTGGAGATGTATGCGCCCGGTCATTCGAGACCCGATACCCAGGTGGTGAGGTCAGAGGATGGCAATACTGTCCTTCGCATTGAAGACCTTAGCGGTCCGCGTGTTGTCAAGCTCTACATGTGGGCGGGGCCTAAAAAAAAGCAGCGTAAAGTGCAGGCTGCGATTAAGAATGACCGCGGTCAAATCACAGATCCAAAGAGTCTCATTGCGGAAAGCCCGGAGAAATGGACTGAACGGCTGAGGGTCCAAGGCCGGCGCGGTGGGAAAGACGGACCATTGGCAATCGATACGATCCCGTTGCCGTTCGAGAATCCGTATGACTCGGTCATGATGCTAACCGGGATCGATTTCCTGCCGAACGGTAATGCCGCGGTATGCACACTATTAGGAGACGTCTGGATTGTATCCGGACTAACCGACTCCCTCGCGCATGTCACTTGGGAACGCTTCGCCGCGGGTTTGTATCAGCCGTTCGGTCTGGAAGCGATAAATGGGACAATTAACGTGATGACGACGCCGTACATCGTTGCCCTGCACGATCGTAACGACGACCGGGAAGCCGACTACCGGCAGGTCGTGACGCACGACGTCAATAAGCAGCCCAACCATTTTATTCCTTATCGCGGTGGCGGGCATGGGACAAGCTATGGTTTGGAAGTCGACGCGAAGGGTAACTTTATCTTTGCCCTCCAGAGCACACTCCATAAATACATGAGAAACTATGACAAGACCGACCGTCTGGCTTTCGGCCTGCGCAATCCGATGGCCTTCGAAAGGATGCCCGACGGTCGAATTGTGGTTGGGACTCAAGAAGGGACTTGGACACCGGCCTCGATATTTTCGCTTATTCGGTACGGCGACTTTTATGGAGCGGGGGGAGGTCCGAAAAACCGGAAGATTACCGTGCCGACCGCTTACGTGCCGCGTGGCATCGACAACTCGACCGGCGGGTTTGTAGGGATACCGGATGGCAAGTGGGGTCCTTTTGGCGGGAAAATCCTTGGTCTCTCGTACGGCTACGGAACACAATTTCTCGGGCTACTTGACGAGTCGACGGACCGTCCCCAAGGGGCCACCGTTCCTCTGGATGGGGCATTTCGGTCCGGGGTGGTACGTGGGGAGTTCCGTTCGCAGGACGGTCACCTCTATGTGGTGGGGACAGAAGGCTGGGGAAATTATTCCCTCGACGATGGTTGTCTCCACCGCGTGCGCTATACCGGAGAGCCGCTACGGAAACCGATCGGATTCCAAATTTATCGTAATGGCATTCAAATCGATTTTGCATTACCCCTGAAGAAAACAGTGGCAGAAAATCGCAGGAATTATTTCGTCCAGATGTGGGACTACGAATATGCCTCGCGCTATGGCTCTCCGGAATTTTCGGTTCGTAAGGCGGATAAGCTGGGCCATGATTTGTTGGAGGTACGCTCGGTACACCGGATCAACGACGGCAAGAGTGTGTTCCTTGAAATTCCCCGCCTCCGTCCAGCTTCGGTCGTCCATGTGCGCATGCACCTACGGACCGCCAAGCGGGCAAAGGGCGGAGCCCTCGACTTTCGCACGAGTCTCTTTCCCACCGTCCGAGAGCTCGGTCAGCAGTACAGCGTGCCATCGCTGGAGCTTGCTCCACCTGTGAAGGGCAAGCCCGAAGAGCTCGAACTGCGGGGCCGTAACCGGAACGACGGGCCGAAAAAGACTCCAAGCAAGAGTAAAGGGCTCGCTGATGTCGATCGCAAGGTGGTGGTCAAGGCGGTATCGGGTCTTCAGTACAACAGGACGCGGTTGACAGCCAAGGCGGGTGAGCGATTGGCGATTAAGCTGGTCAATAGCGATCCGGCGATGCCGCACAACCTCGTCCTGGCGCAACCGGGCGCTTACGAAAAGGTCGGCAAGGCCGGCATGAAAATGTTGAACGACCCTCGGGCGGCGGAAAAGCATTATGTCCCAAGTCTTCCCGAGGTCATCGCCCATACCGAAGTCATTATGCCAAACCAGACTTCAACGATCGTTGTCCAGTTACCCAAGGAGCCCGGTAAATAGCGCTCGCAAAGGGGGTGAGGATGGCTGAGGGCCAGAGGGAGCCAAGCGGGGTGAGCAAGCCATGGAAGCGGGGGGCCCTGGCTTGGATGGCCGAAAATTCGGTTGCGGCCAACTTGGTCATGATTGTCTTGATCTTGGGCGGCTTGGTGATGCTTTCCGAAGTCAAGCAGGAGGTCTTTCCGGAAGTCCAGCTGGATACGGTCAGTGTCAATGTCCCTTATCCCGGGGCGACGCCGGCCGAAGTCGAGCATGGGGTCGTGCTGGCGGTCGAGGAGGCGATACAAGGGATCGACGGGGTCGAAGAGATTCGCTCGGTAGCCAGCGAGGGTCAAGCACGCATTACCGCGGAGCTTTTTCTGGGGACCGACAAGGATCGAGCCTTCAACGATATCAAGAACGCGGTCGATCGGATCACTTCCTTCCCGGAGGACGTGGAGCGACCGGTCTTCAGCATCGGGAGCAACCGACGCGAGGTCATTTCGGTGATCATTTACGGGGATCACGACCGAAAATCGCTGAAACAGATGGCCGAGCAAGCCCGCTCGGAGCTGCTAACCGACGAGCGGATTACCGTGGTCGAGATGGAAGGTCTTCCGCCCCCCGAGATCAGTATCGAGATCCCGCAGGCCAATTTGCGCCGCTACGGATTGACCATCGATCAAATCTCGCGCGTCATTGGCCGGTCCACGGTGGAAATCCCCGGCGGCAGTGTGGATACCTCGAAAGGGGAGGTTTTGCTTCGGACAACGGAACGTCGAGATACGGGAGAAGATTTCCGCAGTCTCCCCATCATCAGCCGTCCGGATGGCTCCGAGGTCCCCTTACGGGAGCTCGGCCGCGTGATTGATGGATTCCGGGATATCGATCGGGAGGCGTACTTCAACGGTCGAAATGCGGTAAGGCTACGGGTCTTCCGGCTTGGAGATCAGACGCCTGTCGATGTCTCGAAGGCGGTTCACGAGTTTGTCGAATCCCAGCGCCGGGAGTGGCCCTCCGAGGTCAAGCTCGCGATTTGGAACGACTTTTCCGAAATCTACAATCAGCGAGTCGGAATGCTCCTCAAGAACGGTCTTTTGGGCTTGCTCCTTGTTCTGGCAATCCTGGGAAGCTTCCTACACCTACGGTTGGCCTTTTGGGTGGCCATGGGCATTGCGATTTCATTTGTGGGGGTCTTTTTGTTTGTCCCGGCCCTTGGGGTGTCGATCAATATGATCTCGTTGTTTGCATTCCTGTTGGCCATCGGGATCGTCGTCGACGATGCCATCGTTGTCGGCGAGGCGGTTCACAAGCACCGAAGCGACGGTAAGCCGTCGCTGCAAGCGGCTATCGAGGGTGTTCGCGAAGTGGCCACACCCGTCATCTTTTCTGTGATTACTACTGTAATCGCGTTCACTCCGATGTTGTTCGTCCCGGGAGTTGCCGGGAAATTCTTTCTGAATATCCCCTTGATCGTGATTCCGATTCTTCTTTTGTCGCTGGTCGAATCGTTCTTTATCCTGCCCAGCCATTTGGCCCATTACGGAGAGCCGGCCACGACAAACCGAATTGCGACGTGGGTAAACGAGAAACAGGAACGGTTCTCGGGGGTGATCCAGCGTTTCATCGTAAGGCATTACACTCCCTTTGCAAGGGCGCTCCTGGCACACCGATATTTTACCCTGACCCTCTCTTTGGCCTTGCTGATTGTGACTTTCGGTTTCGTGGCCGGCGGGCGGATCGGTTTCAATTTTCATCCGAAGATCGAAGGGGATATCGTGAGAGCTAGTGCCGAGCTTCCCTTCGGTGCCCCGACGCATGAGACGCGGGGGGTGATGGAAACGATGGTCCAGGAAGGGCGCGAGCTGCTTGCCGAATATGGCACAGAAAAGCAAGTGGATCGCGGAATTTGGGCCCAGTTGGGTGCGCTGGGTGCCGGTGAGGTGAACGCTCAAGAAGGGGAAACCGCCACCGGCAGTCATTTGGCTTCCGTGGCAATCTCGTTGGTGCCGCCAAGCGAGCGTCCTTTCGGTGCGGCGGAGTTTACCAAGAAATGGCGACAACGCCTTGGGGAGCTGCCGGGTGTGGAGCGTCTCTCCTTTAGCTTTAACCTCGGTGTGCAGGCCGGTGCCAAGGTCGCGATCGAATTGTCCCACCGCGATCGAGAGAAGCTCCATACTGCAGCGTCCCAGCTTGCGGAAAACTTGAGCACCTACGATGGGGTTTTCGATGTCGATGATGGATTCCAGAGGGGGAAAGAGCAGTTGGACTTGCAGCTCAAGCCTGCGGGTCGAAGCCTTGGGCTTACCGAGGAAGGGCTGGCCCGCCGGGTGCGCGGTGCCTTCTTTGGAGCGGAGGCCGAGC
>JAHEOI010000006.1 GCA_018610125.1 Verrucomicrobiota bacterium | reverse complement strand
GACCTTCGAGAAGGTAGGGTGAGAGTCATCCAGATGAGTAATGCCGTCTATGACAAGGCGGGAAGCCTCATCCAGACTTATGGGCGAAAAGAAGGTGTCAGGCGATTTCGGGCTTTAGCACGACAGCGACAGATATGGAGCAAAGGGGCATTGGGGCCCTGGGCGTGGTGATTTTTTAGTTCTTAGTCAAAAATTTTGGTCGCCGTGGAGTCGGAAGTAGCGCCGGCCGACTGCGGAATGCGACGCAGTCCACCATTCGAACCCGAAAGGGCTCGGTTTCGAAGCGTGGTTGGCGTTTAGCTCGAGCAGGTCGAGCAATAACGAGGATTACTGTTATAATCTGTAGTTAATGTGGCTATATATCAGTGTATTGTTTTGTCAACAAGACAGGGCTATTTCGATATCTTTCCATTGGCTTAGCTCTTTAAGTCGACGTCTTCGATGGGCTTGCTTGGCGCAGTGATTGCGTAGCTGATGGTATCGGATAAAGCTTATAATGTAGTCACGTTCGTTCTTTGGCCGGGGTAGGCACCACTCCAGTAGGGCTCGAGCCTGCGGCAACGTCAAGGCCGGGGCTTTTTTTTTAAACTTCAGACGTTCTCGTTGAAGAAAAAGGTGCGCTAAGAAGACCAAGCGCATGTGTCGATGCCAGGCCGGCCAAGAACGGTGCTCGTAATGGTCGAGCCCCAGGTGAGACTTGCCCTCTTGGAAACAGCGCTCGATCGGCCATCGCAGAGCGCTGACACGGACCAGCTCCCTCATGGGTGTCTCTTCCGGGGCATTGCTCAAGGCGTATTTAATTTTCCCATCCGGGTCGTTGCGCAACAGCAGGGTGCGCTCGCTTTGAGCAGTGCGCCGGCTGCTCAAATAAACACGAACCCGGGCAAAGCCCGCAACGATGGGTCCCTTTTGGCCGTCGGTGACCTTGCGCGATTCCCAATGCAATAGTCCCTTTTGTTCCAGCAGATCTTCCACGGTGCAGCCGTCGGTTTCCAAGTGCCGATGCTCAGGGGCATGCTTTAGCCATACCTTGCGAGAGCGGGGGATTTCTGCCAAATAGAGCATCTCCTCGGGCAGTTGGGCCAAAAACGCCTCGTCGTTGCCGAAGGAGCTGTCACAGGTGATCCATCGCCCTGGAAAAAGCCCACTCTCCCAAAGTTCACTCAAAAGATCGGCTGCGATCTGCGGCTTGGTCTTAAAGGTTATTTCCTCGGGTACATGGCAAGCCTCGCGCCGCTCCTTGTACTCTTCGGTCAGCCAATGTTCGGGCAGATAAAGCCGGCAATCCAACAACGTATGTCCTTTCGAGCTGGAATAGCCGATGTAGACTCCCGACTGACAGTTGTCTATCTTACCCGAAGAGCCGCAATATTGTCGGGCCACTCCGACCGACTCCTGCCCTTTCTTGGGGGTTTCACTGGCATCAACGCTAAAGGCGGCTGCCTCCTCGGCCAGGCTTTCGGCTGAGAGCTTCCAGTGTCGTTTCTTCATCCATGACTCGTCCCACTCATATTGGCCGATAAAGCGCTGGAGCTTGCGCACCGCCCCGGGACCTTTTAATTCCATGGCCATTGCCTCGACGTTCTTGCGCTCAGTCCCGCTCAGCAGTCCTTGCAGGTAGAGCTGGCACAGTTCCCGTGGCTCGATCCGACGAAAGGCCGGCCCGAATTCAGCGCCGAAATCGTTGAGATCCCGGCCCATCTCTTGGAGGTCCTCGGCCGTGAGCTCCCAATCCGGAGGGGGCTCTGGTGTCCATGATTGAAGTACTTCGGTCATTGGTCTTCTCCTGGCTTGAGCTTTTGGGTTTCCGGTGGGGCGCTGGGCCAGGAGAAACTCCCGCCTCAACAGCTCTTGGGCGGGATCGTTCATGAGGATCCGACGAATGCGTTTTTCAATTACATAGATATAGATCTCCTTAGGTTGACCATGATAGATGAATTGCCCTCCTTCTTTGGCATACCCTCGGGTCCAGCCAAGGGCCACCCAATTAGCCGCTCGGTAAGAGGCCCCGCTGAAGCGGCTCCGGTCGAGGAAGCTCTCGGCCAACCATACCGGTTGGCCATAGTAGCGGGGCCAATCCTTTTGGAGAGCCTTGAGCCCTTCTGCCAAAAGGGCCGAGGCCAAGCACTTGATCCTTACCCAGGGCGGTATCAAAAATCGCACGTTGTTGACGGCGTGGGCCAAAAATTCTTCCCGCGCCGGCGATCTCCCGGTAAGTCCCACTAAGCGATCCCGGCAGTCGAGCCGTTCGACCGCCGACTGCCAAGCCAGGGCGCCAAGCAAATCTCCGGAGTCACTGTAAACGAAATATTTCAGGTTGGCTCCGACCAGATTCGGCGCTCCCAGGTAATGATAGGTGGCCATGAGCTTACGCCATTGCCGGCGTTGTTGCTCAGAGCTCACCAACTGCCAGCAGAAAGGACGGTAATCGTCGGCTTGACCGCTCAGCTCCTCTCCCGGAGCCGTTGCTAGCCTCAGCTCGCTTTGGTCTCGAGCCGGGCCACGAGCCCTGATTGGTGGCGGCAATCTCAGATAGCCCCGCCCTTCCAAGGCCACCAAAATCGCCAAGCACGCCCGATCCTTCAGTCGGCCGCTGCTGCTTCGCCATTGCCAATATTGCGCCAGCTCGGAGGCGATCCGATTGCGACCTTCTCCGAAAAACTCTTCGACAACACCTCGAGCCGCCGCGATATCAGAGGACGTAATCCTCCGTCCGCGGATAACCCACGTTTTCTTCGTCTCCGACCCAGCGCCTTTCACCTGATTCTCAGGCTAAACCACTCCCGAAAATGGCGCAAGTCCAAAACTGTCGCTGTCGTGGTGCGCCCATTCCGTGTTTTCAGCCGGAATTGAGCTTTCCAAGGCACTCCGTCCTGCACAGCGCGGTTCCACTCGGTTTTGACCCTTTCTCGGTCCTCGGGAGGGACTGCCTGGAGCCATCCGTCACGAAAGGACTCTTCGGAGCGAAACCCGGTCACATTCCGCCAGCTCACTGGACAGCCGTGACGCCGATTTCGACGAGGCCGGTCGATGGCGGGAAGAGTCGGCCCCGGCCGACTGCGGCTCCGATTCGCAAGAGACCTTGGAGCGTTAAGATTTCATGGCGGTGTTTGAGCGCTGTCTCGAGAGTCTTCCGCAAAATGCCGCTCGGGCCTTTATCCTCAGAGAAGTAGAAGGCCTCAGCAGTCAAGAGGCTGCTGAAATCATGGGTGTCTTTCAATCCAATCTTTGGGTCTTGACGTATCGAGCACGACGGTCATTGCGAAAGGAGATCGAGAAAAATTGGCTCAAACGATAATCCTCCATCTGCTGGGCGCGCACCGATTGCACGAAGATAGGAAACAACGATCGTGCGCCAGCTTAAACCATTGATGCCTTTTTGCTAAAACGCCATCGAAATGATTT
>JAHEOI010000005.1 GCA_018610125.1 Verrucomicrobiota bacterium | reverse complement strand
GTCGGCGATACAATGAGCGGCGTCCGCATAGCTCGTTGGGCTATTTGACGCCGGCGGAGTTCCGCGACGGCGTGCGGATCCCGTTGTTGGAGCGGGGACAGCCCTCAACCCATCAGAGGGGCAAGGATCGCAACCGGAAGAACGGTCTCTACTTTCGGGTGGTACAGTCTTAGGGGTGCAGGCCCCGACCGCGCAGTTGACGCGAGCCTACGAGGCCGACAAGCGGATTGCAGCGTCCGAACGGGACAGACATCAGCATGTAGCGAGCCCAATGGGGCTCACCGAGACTGCGAATGGAGGCAAGGTAGGGGACTCGCCCTCAACCGTCCTATGGCAGTTGACAAAGTGGGCCTTCTCATGGAGGTAACTCCAAAGTGCCTGACGCCAAGGCTCTGGCTGTCATCCATGTCGGCACATACTGGGCTCGTCATTGACCATAAACGTCAATCGCCGCCAGGGATCCGCAATTTCAGGCGTGTTACCCGTCATAGGCTGAGGGGGAAGGCAGAACACCTTCCCCCTCAGCCCGTCATCCGTTTCGTTGTTGCGCGATCTCACTCAGCTAGAGAGATCCACAGCATCGCAGTCTTCGAGGAAGCTTCTTGCAGCTTCTTCCGGAGATTTGTCCTCGACGGCAACTTGAGCGTTCAGATTCCGCCACACTGTTTGGCTTTCATTGCGCAACTCGATGGACCAATCCTCGCCAATGCCGCCGGGGAAGCAAGATATCATGTTGTTGATGGCCGTTGCCACGCCGGGAGCTTCGGCAATCAGCTCTGAACTTGCATAGGCATATTGATCAAACGGTGGGAAGGCCCTGCTAGTATCGGCCATTGTGGTGAAGTTGTTTTCTGCGATGGCCGGATCGGTGGCAAAGACCATGCCGACGGGAAATTCATTGTTCGCCAAAGCTTGCAGCGACTTACCGACCGAGGCCTTGGTGAGGGCATCGTCGGAGATCTCAAACTCGTAGACCCGCTGCAACAGCTTAAGGCCGTCGTCGCGCTCAGCAAATTCGAGGTCGATAATGGCGGGAATGCTCCCGTCATTGGCATTGTAGAGCGCAGCGAGTTCGGGCATCGTGTCAACGGGCAGTTCCACTTCATCCGGGACGGTATTGACGGAATCGAAGTCTCCTGGGTTCTGGGCGAAGTTGGCTGTAGCGGCCATGGCGAAGGTGTTGTGCCCTTCGGACCTGTCAAGCGTGACGAAGCCATTAGCGAGATCCACCTGAGCCATTTTTTGATAGACGAAGTCAGGCGATAGGCCAGGCTTGAGCTCCAGTCCCAGATGAGTTCCGAAGGTCGTGCCGGTGTAGTCCATGGCGAGGTTGCCATCGCCTGATTCCATCGCGTCACGCAGTGCCGTTGAAGAGAGCCCATCCGTAACGCTCACGTTGCTAAATCCAGCGGCTTGGAGGGCCAACTTTTGGAGCTGGCCCATGATGAACTCCTCGGTGAAGTTCTTGGCCACGACATTAATGTCCACATCGTCCTGTTGAGCTTGGAGTGACGTGCTTCCCAGCACGAAAAGCAGAGCGAGAGCGACTACACCAACACACACACGTTTCATGGTCACTGTACCTCCTTGTCTGATTGTGCTTGTGAGGCTTTGTTGCCTCGATGGGCTCGCTGCTGCACTGATTACTGGAATCACCTCCCTTTGACTATCGGCTATGACTGCGCGACGAGGAGTCCCTTTGGCGTGAGCCAGGACTCTACACCTCCAATTAAACGATCCACGATCACGGCCAAAGCGGCTGCCGCCGCTCCCCCTTGCAACGTGACCAGATAGGTTGACGTGGCCATCCCGGACAATATCGGTTCACCAAGCCCCCCAGCACCATTGAGAACGCCTAGCGTGGCGGCTCCGACGTTGAGCGTTGTGGATGTACGGATCCCGGCGACAATCACACTGATCGCAATGGGGATTTGAACTTGTCGGATAATCTGGCCTTGGGTCATTCCCATCCCTCGACCGGCTTCAATGAGAGCGGGATCGACGTTGCTCATCCCGGCAAACGCGTTGCGAATAATCGGCATTAAGCCATAGATGATGAGTGCCACGACGACAGGCCAATACCCCGTGCTATTCAAGCTTAATAGGGCGAAGATGGGGGACATTATGGCGATGACGGCCAAGCTCGGAACGCTTTGGCCCACCCCCGCAAACCCGAGCACCGGAGGCGATAATGCCCGAAACTGGGGAAGGGCAATCAGGATGCCGAGCGGCACCCCGATCGCGATCGCAATCGCCTCAGCAACAACGACCATCTGAATGTGCTCGATCGTGAGATCGTAGATCTCTTCCCATGCGAGTGGGTTCATGAGGCCTTGGGCTTCGGTGACGAAACTCGTTACCCAGACGAGCACACCGAGCAAAAGGCCGAGAAGAACGACAAAGGCGATGTATCGCCTCATAGCTCTTCGGTCTCCAACGTGTCGTCGTCAGTCGGCTCCGCCGCTTCTTCGCCCGTGTAACTTTGCGCCATCACGCGTCGGATGGAGTTGAACGTCAACAAACCTAGTAGGCGGTTCTGCTCATCGGTAATAGCCAGGTTACCGATGGCATTGCTCAGGACGGTGGCCATGGCCTGATTCATGGACATGTCAGGCCCGGCGGTCGCGGCAGACTTTATGATCACATCGCGAACGTGGCCGTCCTCGGGCTGTCCATCCAAATCGTGGCGATCCACCCAACCTCGGAAGTGGTCCCCCTCAACGACAAGCATGTACCGGCGAAGGCGACCCGTTTGCTGGTCTTCACGTTCGAATTTCTCTCGAGCCACTTGGAAGCTGTCATTGGCATCAACGGTTGGGGGGGTCGGATTCATGACCTCCTCCACCCGAAGGAGACGCAACTCCTTGAGCGCTCGATCGGCCCCCACAAAGTCCCGGACAAAGTCGTTGGCGGGATTCGCGAGGAGCTCAGGCGGGGTTGAATATTGGATGAGCTCACCCTCGCTCATCAGAGCAATGCGATCCCCCATTTTGAGTGCTTCATCGATGTCATGCGTCACGAAAATGATCGTTTTCTGGATTTCATCTTGAATCCTGAGGAACTCATCCTGCAGTTTCTCTCGGGTGATCGGGTCAATGGCGCCAAAGGGCTCGTCCATGAGGAGGTTCGGAGGATCGGCCCCTAAACAGCGTGCAACGCCGATTCTCTGTTGTTGACCGCCCGAGAGTTCGCTTGGATGGCGATCTAAGTAGGTATCCGGATCCATGCCTACCATGTCGAGCAGTTCCCGTGCGCGCTTCAACCGTTCCTGCTTGGACCAACCGAGCAATTTCGGGACCACTTCGATGTTCTCGCGGACTGTCATATGCGGGAAGAGGCCGACCTGTTGAATGGCGTATCCGATGTTTCGTCGGAGATCTTGCGGGTTAAATGTTTGGATATCCTGGCCATTGACGTAGATCTTTCCGGATGTTATCGGGATCAGACGGTTGATCATCTTCATCGAGGTGGTTTTCCCGCAGCCGGACGGTCCGATCAACACGCAGATTTCTCCCCTGGGAACCTTCAAGGAAAGATCCTTCACAGCCTCCGTCCCATCCGGAAAGACTTTGATGACGTTCTCGAGCTCGATCATTCCGTGTTTCCTTCTCTTCCCTTGCGAATGCCTTGCGGCGTGACGAATCGTTCCAGCTGGCTGAGTAGGAAATCCGCGACAAGGGCAAAAAGGGAAGCACCCGCGGCTCCAACGATGATTAGGTCGACTCTGTAATCACGTAGTCCGCTCCAGATCGGCTCACCGAATCCGCCGGCTCCAACGAAGACGGCAATGGTGGCGATCCCGATCAACAGCACGACCGTATTCCGGACGCCGGCCATGATGACAGGCACGGCCAGCGGGAGCTTGACCTTGAATAGGATTTGTGACTCATTCATGCCCATCCCACGACCGGCTTCGATCATCGCCGGATCGACGTCACGGATGGCGATGTAGGTGTTTCGGATGATGGGCAACTGTCCGTAGAGGACGAGTGCAATTGCAGCCGGCAATCGGCCGATGATTGGGAGATTCAGCGCATTAAGCAGCGGGACCATCAACCCGAACAGCGCGAGACTTGGGATCGTAAGTGTGATGCTAGCGAGGTAGAGGATGGAGTCGGCAAGCTGCTCTCGGCCCCTTCCGGTAAGATAAATGCCAATGAGCACCCCAAGCACGATCGCAATCGCCGTGGAAAAGCCAATGATATCGACAAATTCAACTGTCCATTCGAGGATTCGGTCCCAGTTATCCTTGGCGAACTGCCAAGCGTCCAACATGGCAGCGGCCTCCTCCAAGATGTCGCTGAAGCAAAATTTTCAACTCATGCTTTTGGTAATTAGTATATTCATCGGACCCTATTTCGTCAAGGGCCCTTGACCACCTTTGACACCTTGACCTGAGGTCACTTTGCTGATAAAAGGACCAGTGATGTTCGATAAGGAAACTTGACGGTGAGAGGTCACAATCTATGAGTAATTTGTCGATATTTGTAGATATATCTACTCCAGAAGAGTACACTCAGCATGCTTGTGAAGAGCACGGCAGTTTTTCAATTAAACGTCGTGTCGAAATGCTCACTGGCCTTCCATGTCTTATTCTGCATTATACGCAAGCGACACTCGGTGAGCTGAATCGATTACAACCACAAGCGATTCTGATGAGTGGCTTCCGCACGGACTTCGAGTTGTTTGATCAAAACTCCTTCTACCCACTAGCCGAAATGGTGTATCACACCAATATTCCGCTGCTGGGGATCTGCGGAAGCCATCAGTTTTTGGGCTATGTCTTCCAAGAGGGCGGAATAGGCAATCTCAAGACCGAGCCCATCCGTGCGCTCAAAGACGGAGAACCCGACCTTTCAACGCCTTATCCGCAAGGCTATTACACGCAGCGGGGATATTATCCCGTACAGATCGTCGAATCGGACCCACTCTTCCACGGCTTGCCCGAAACGATCATAGTTGGGCAAGAGCATTACGCTGAACTGAAGCGTATTCCTCCTGAATTCCGATTGCTGGCCACGTCGACGGAGTCACGCATTCAGGGGATCGGCCATCGCTCACGCCTGCTATACGGCGTGCAGTTCCATCCTGAGCGTTACACGGACCGCTATCCGGCGGGCCGTGTCATTCTGAACAACTTTTTCCAATTGGCCGGCATTTCCCCCAAAGACGATCGATAGGTATCCCTTTCCGCACTGGAAGACTCGACCGAGTCCCCCCCCATCCCGGGCAACTCCACATCACTCGTTGGGAAACGGTTAAGTCGAGCTATCGCGCCGAAGGTCATCGGATGGACCGGCGACTTGACTGATCGCCCGCCTGAAAGTAAAATTGCACGCTCACTTTGTGTGAACGTGAATATACAGGAGAGCATCAGAAGTACGGAAGGAGGCCCAGCATTGTCGACGCAACGTGGCCCGGAGTGAAGGAATGGAATCCGACCATCCCATTCTCTGAAGGAGGCTCACAATGAGAATTCCATATGATAATCCACGAATCCATCTCTATACGCGGATTCAAAAATCGCCCTATTTTTATGCATCGCGGCAACATGGCGTGCAGTCGTATACGGTCTGCAATCGCATGTACCATCCGCGGCACTACGACGACATGATCGCCGAATATTGGAAGCTTGTCAACGACGTGACCCTGTGGGACGTTGGTGTCGAACGTCAGGTTGAGATTACTGGTCCTGATGCCTTCGAATTCACCAACATGCTCACACCTCGTGACCTGAGCAAATGCCAAGTTCAGCAATGCAAGTACACTCTTCTTACGGACCAGCAAGGTCGAATTCTGAACAATCCTGTCCTCCTGCGGCTGGATGAGAATCACTTCTGGCTCTCCGTGGCGGACGGGGACGTCCTCTATTGGGCCAAGGGCGTGGCCGTCCACTCCGGCATGGACGTTCAGATCGGCGAACCGGACGTCGCCCCGATCCAGATCCAAGGCCCCAAGGCCAAGGACGTGATACGCGATCTGTTCGGCGAGGCGATCCTCGACCTCAAGTACTACTACATGACGGAAGCGTCGCTAGACGGAATGGACGTCGTCATCTCCCGAACGGGCTACACGGGCGAGGTCGGCTACGAGATCTACCTGCGAAACGCCCGTCAAGACGCAACCAAGCTCTGGAACACCGTCCTCGAGGCGGGGAAGCCGTACAATCTCTCTCCCATTGGGCCCTGCCAGATCCGCCGCGTCGAAGCCGGCATCCACAGCTACGGCTCCGACATGGTCATCTTCAACGACATGCTCAATCCGTATGAGCTTGGCTTAGACAAACTGGTCAAGCTGGACCAGGAGGCCGACTTCATTGGCCAGGAGGCACTGCGGCGCATCCGTGACGAAGGGGTGTCGCGGAAACTGGTCGGCGTGGAGATGGGAGGCGATCCGCTGATCGGCTACATCGAGGACTATCTGAAGGTTGAGGATGGGGACGAACACATCGGCTACATCACGTCCGCGTTCTACTCGCCGCGGCTGACTAAGAACATCGGCTACGCGCTTGTGCCCATCGACTACGCCGACTTGGGCACAACGTTCCAAGTCGCTAAGGACGCTGGCGTGGTCGATGCGGAAGTCGTCGAGATGCCCTTCATTGATCCGAAGAAGGAGATTCCGAAGGGCTGAGTCTATGATCTCTAAGATAAAATGGGATTAAATAATCGATAACGACACATGTCTGTAGGTAGCAGTGGATGGTTTAACTCCATCGTGGTAGGCTTCGAAGCAATGCCATAGCAGGTAGAGGGGGAAGAGAGCGATGGGACGTGCCATCATAGCGCTCCTGGTTGTAGGCATGATCGCCGTCGGTGTGGTCGAAGGCATGGGCCCGGTGCTGTCATCGCAAGCTTCGAGCTGTACGGTGACGCTCACACCCGACCGAACGATTCAAAACGCCGTCGACGACGCCAGTCCGGGGGACACCGTCTGTCTTGAAATCGGTACATGGAAGGAGAGCATCACGATCGACAAAGGCCTCACCCTCATGGGCATCGGATCCAAACCGGCCACGATCAAGGCTGCCCCGTCGGAGCAATCTGAGGAAGCCTCGAAACCGGTCGTAACCATTCGAGGAGACCGCGTAGGACATGTCGTTCTTGAAAGTCTTCGCCTCGTTGAATCTCAAGGCCAAGCGGTCCCGTCACCAGCAGGCATTAGGGGCATCGCGAGTCACGTCTCGGTCGACGTGATCGATTCGACCATTGCGAAGAATGCTTTCGGTGTAAGCGCAGTGGGAACGGATGCCTCGTACGACTTTCAGAACGCTCAAATTTCAATGAACGAGATCGCAGTCCAGGTGACGGATGTAAACATCAACTTCACAAATTCCACGGTTTCAAACAATCGTGAAGGCGTGCAATTAAGTCGTGCCGCTCAAGCCCGTTTTGAAAACGCCACGGTAACCGATAATGACGTGTACGGCATCATCGCGCAAGATACGAGCCAGGTCGGGCTCACCAAGACCAGAATTACAAGAAATAAAAGACTTGGCGGGCTGATCCTCGGGGTAACGTTGAGAGAGGCCAACCTCAAGTCCCAGGCTTCTGCCCAAGTGGATGAGAGCACTTTCAACGGCAATATCAATGGTATTCTCCTGGGAATCAGAGCAGAAATGACGATAGCGAGCTCGGCCATCACGAAAAACACCCGATGGGGCTTGGCAAGCACCCTCAAGACCTGCAACATCTCTCAATTACCTCAAGCTCCCCGAGGGCAATTCGAAGGCAACGTGACGTTTGAGGGCGGTAACACCATTCGCGACAACAACACCTCCGGCAACCTCGACGGCAAAGGCAATCCGGGCGATCATCCCTTCACAGAATCCCCCGATGGACAAGTTTGCTTGCCATCCGGCAAGAATGAGTAGCTTGACCGGCTGCTCAGCTCCAGGGGAATGGGCTGCTTGACGTCGGATGGAGATCGCCCTCGGCAAACCGACTGAAACGGAAGGGATGGAGCACCTCGCTATGCTCCCCTAGCAGCACCCTGGCCACTTCCTTGCCCACGCCGATCATCTTGTAGCCGTGGTTGCTGTCGGCGATGACGTAGACATTCGGGCGCATGTAGTCGAACACGGGGAAGCTGTCGGCGGAGAAGCAACCGATTCCGCCGGAAGGCGCTTTGTGATACGCCAAGCTGCAGCCTTCAAATCGCTCCATACAGTGTGCCAGACCAGCCGTCCAGTAGTCGGCGAAGTCATCGCTGGCCGTATACCACGGGCTCTCGGGCCCATAGGGATCAACTTGGGCCTCTGGCCCGATTTTGATGGGGACCGCCCCACCTTGGACGCCTTCACGATCCCGCTTGAAGTAGATGCCCCAGGGCTCATCCGTGATAAGACGGCCATCGCGATCCGAGTAAAGCGGTTCCGTCGAATCGACGTGCAGGACCGGGGGCATGCGGCCCTCGGCGGTCGCATAGTCCGAGGGATTGACGCGAATCTCTCCCTCTTGCAACTGCCAGTACGTCCACATCTCCAAGTTCTTATGGACGGTCCCATCGGGTTCCCGAACGTCGATCCGGTTGGGCAAGTTCAGCATCGTCCAGAGCTGCTCGATCCAGGGTCCGACCGCGATCACGACCTGATCGGCATGGACCTCGCCGCGGCTGGTATGGACCGTCTGAACACTGCCATCGGGATCGATATCGAAGCCTTCCACGATGGTGCCCGTCCAGATGCGAACGCCCTCGACTTCCGCCTTGTCAGCCAGACCGTACACGGCTCGCGCGTTGAAGGCGAAGCCACCGCGATGTTCATGCAAGAGGGCCGTCAGGCCGGGAGCCCGCCAGTCCGGGAAAAGCTGTTGCATGTAGTCGAAGACCCGCGACTCGCCCCGCACCAGTGTGGCGTCGTAGCCGGTCCGTTCGTGGCGCTCGTGGATGGCCTCGAGATCAGCAGCCTGGGGTTCGGGCGCCACAGCCAGATAACCGACGGGCAAATAAGCGAAGGCGTCCGGGTCGGACTCCCAAATCTCGACGCTATCCTTCATGACTCGGCCCATCGCCGGCTGGTAGTAGAAGTTGCGAACCACGCCACAGGCGATCCCGCTGGCACCTGAGGCGATGGACTCCTTGTCCACTACGATGATGTCATCGCCGGTTCCCTGCTCTCGAGCCCTTAGCTCTTTGGCCAGATGCCAGGCCGTGCTCAGGCCATGGATGCCCGCGCCGACCACACAGTACGTCACACTTTCAGGCCACTGATCAGCCATTGATAAAAGCCTCCCTGTTGCGAGCGGGCCTTTCCGTCCTCCGAAGGGTGCCGAGTCAGCTCCATGGGAACGGGCTGCTTGAGCTCGGGTGAAGGTCGCCTTCGGCGAACCGACTGAACCGGAACGGATAGAGAACCTCGCTGTGGTCACCCATGAGCACCTGGGCCACTTCCTTGCCCACGCCGATCATCTTGTAGCCGTGGTTGCTGTCGGCAACCACGTAGGCGTTCGGGCGCATAAAGTCAAAGACGGGGAAATTGTCCACGGTGAAGCAGCCCAGCCCGCCGCGTGGGCCTTGCTTGTAGTATTGACTAGCGCCCTCAAATCGCCCCAGGCAGTGGGCTAGGCCCGAAGTCCAATAGTCCGCGAAGTCGTCGCCGACGGTGTAGCGCTCGCTCTCGGGGCCATACGGATCCACCTGGGCGTCATGGCCGATCCGGACCGGAGTGGCCCCGCCCTGGACGCCCTCGCGGTCCTGCATAAAGTAGATGCCCCAGTGATCTTCCGTGATCTGGCGGCCATCATGATCTGAGTAGAGTGGCTCGGTCGAATCCACGTGGAGCACCGGCGGCGTTTCCCCATCGGCCGTGACGTGAATCGACGGATCGACGTCGACTTCCCCTTCGCGGACGAGCCAGTAGGTCCACATCTCCTGATTTGCGTGCACGGTGCCGTCCGGCTCTCGGACGTCGACCTGCTGGGGCAGTTCGAGTTGCCCCCAGAGCGTCTTGATCCAAGGGCCGACGGCGACAATGACGTTGTCTACGGGGATGTTGCCCTGCTCGGTCTGGACCGTCTCGACCGTCCGGTCCGCGTCGCGCAGGTCGAATCCCGTCACCTCGACGCCCGTCTGAATCCGGACACCCTCGGCGCGGGCCTTCTCGGCGAGGCCGCCAATGGAGGCCTTGTTGAAGGCGAACCCGCCTTGGTGCTCATGCAGACAGACGCTCAGGCCGCGGGCTTTCCAGTCGGGAAACATCTCGCGCATGTAGTTGAAGACGTCCTCCTCGCCGCGGATCAACGACGCG
>JAHEOI010000004.1 GCA_018610125.1 Verrucomicrobiota bacterium | reverse complement strand
TTCGCCTTCAACAAGGCCTCCATTGGCGGCCTCGCCGAGAAGGCCCGCGCCGAGGGTGTCCGGATTCAGACGGGCGTCGAGGTGACGGGATTCGACCTGCGCGACGCGGACCGGACGGTCGAGACGGTCCAGACCGAGCAGGGCAACATCGCCGTAGACAACGTCATTGTCGCCGTCGGCCCTTGGATCAAGACGCTCTGGGGTCAGCTCGAACTGCCCCAGCAGGTCGACGTCCGAGAGCCGGACGGCACCGTGCACGCAAATCAGGAGATGTGGACCTACTGGCTCGTCCGCGAAGGGGAAGTCGACGTCGATCCGTCGATTCACGTCACGGCCGATGGGGAAACGCCGCCGGTGATCCACGTGGATTCGACCGAGCCACTCTGCTCAGATCATGATGGCCGCCAGATCACGGAAGATCACTGGGGCATCTACTTTATGCAGGACCGCGAGGGCGTCCAGGGCGGGGCCACTCCGGTCCGGATCGGCCATGACGCCCAGGTGGATCCGTATGGCCCCGAGAGCGAGCGCTACACCGTCGGCGACGACTTCGCGGACTATTGGACTTCGGGCCTAGCCCACTGCCTGGGGCGATTTGAGGGCGCTAGTCAATACTACAAGCAAGGCCCACGCGGCGGGCTGGGCTGCTTCACCGTGGACAATTTCCCCGTCTTTGACTTTATGCGCCCGAACGCCTACGTGGTTGCCGACAGCAACCACGGCTACAAGATGATCGGCGTGGGCAAGGAAGTGGCCCAGGTGCTCATGGGTGACCACAGCGAGGTTCTCTATCCGTTCCGGTTCAGTCGGTTCGCCGAAGGCGACCTTCACCCGAGCTCAAGCAGCCCGTTCCCATGGAGCTGACTCGGCACCCTTCGGAGGACGGAAAGGCCCGCTCGCAACAGGGAGGCTTTTATCAATGGCTGATCAGTGGCCTGAAAGTGTGACGTACTGTGTGGTCGGCGCGGGCATCCATGGCCTGAGCACGGCCTGGCATCTGGCCAAAGAGCTAAGGGCTCGAGAGCAGGGAACCGGCGATGACATCATCGTAGTGGACAAGGAGTCCATCGCCTCAGGTGCCAGCGGGATCGCCTGTGGCGTGGTTCGCAACTTCTACTACCAGCCGGCGATGGGCCGAGTCATGAAGGATAGCGTCGAGATTTGGGAGTCCGACCCGGACGCCTTCGCTTATTTGCCCGTCGGTTATCTGGCTGTGGCGCCCGAACCCCAGGCTGCTGATCTCGAGGCCATCCACGAGCGCCACGAACGGACCGGCTACGACGCCACACTGGTGCGGGGCGAGTCGCGGGTCTTCGACTACATGCAACAGCTTTTCCCGGACTGGCGGGCTCCCGGCCTGACGGCCCTCTTGCATGAACATCGCGGTGGCTTCGCCTTCAACGCGCGAGCCGTGTACGGTCTGGCTGACAAGGCGGAAGTCGAGGGCGTTCGCATCTGGACGGGCACCATCGTGGAAGGCTTCGATATCGATCCCGATGGCAGTGTTCAGACGGTCCATACCAGCCGCGGCGAGGTCCATGCCGATCAGGTCGTGATCGCGGTCGGACCCTGGATCGAGCAGCTCTGGACGATGCTGAACTTGCCCAACCGGATCGACGTTCGGGAACCCGATGGGACCGTCCATAAGAACTTGGAGATGTGGACGTACTGGCAGTTGCAAGAGGGAGAGATTCGCGTCAATCCCTCGGACTATGCGACCGCCGAGGGCCGCATGCCCCCGGTCCTGCACGTCGATTCGACGGAACCGCTTTACTCGGATCGCGATGGCCGTCTTATCACGGATGAGCCCTGGGGCATCTACTTCAAGCGGGATCGCGAAGGCGTCCAAGGCGGCGCGGTCCCCGTCAAAATCGGGCCCGAGGCCCAAGTTGATCCCTATGGGCCCGAGAGCCCGTGGTATACGGCCAGCGATGACTTCGCCGACTACTGGACGGCTGGTCTGGCACACTGTATGGAGCGATTTGAAGGCTGCAGCTTGGCGTATCACAAAGCGCCTTCCGGCGGAATCGGTTGCTTCTCCGCCGACAGCTTCCCCGTGTTCGACTACATGCGCCCGAATGTCTACGTCATCGCCGACAGCAACCACGGCTACAAGATGATCGGCGTGGGCAAGGAAGTGGCCAGGGTGCTGCTAGGGGAGCATAGCGAGGTGCTCCATCCCTTCCGTTTCAGTCGGTTTGCCGAGGGCGATCTCCATCCGACGTCAAGCAGCCCATTCCCCTGGAGCTGAGCAGCCGGTCAAGCTACTCATTCTTGCCGGATGGCAAGCAAACTTGTCCATCGGGGGATTCTGTGAAGGGATGATCGCCCGGATTGCCTTTGCCGTCGAGGTTGCCGGAGGTGTTGTTGTCGCGAATGGTGTTACCGCCCTCAAACGTCACGTTGCCTTCGAATTGCCCTCGGGGAGCTTGAGGTAATTGAGAGATGTTGCAGGTCTTGAGGGTGCTTGCCAAGCCCCATCGGGTGTTTTTCGTGATGGCCGAGCTCGCTATCGTCATTTCTGCTCTGATTCCCAGGAGAATACCATTGATATTGCCGTTGAAAGTGCTCTCATCCACTTGGGCAGAAGCCTGGGACTTGAGGTTGGCCTCTCTCAACGTTACCCCGAGGATCAGCCCGCCAAGTCTTTTATTTCTTGTAATTCTGGTCTTGGTGAGCCCGACCTGGCTCGTATCTTGCGCGATGATGCCGTACACGTCATTATCGGTTACCGTGGCGTTTTCAAAACGGGCTTGAGCGGCACGACTTAATTGCACGCCTTCACGATTGTTTGAAACCGTGGAATTTGTGAAGTTGATGTTTACATCCGTCACCTGGACTGCGATCTCGTTCATTGAAATTTGAGCGTTCTGAAAGTCGTACGAGGCATCCGTTCCCACTGCGCTTACACCGAAAGCATTCTTCGCAATGGTCGAATCGATCACGTCGACCGAGACGTGACTCGCGATGCCCCTAATGCCTGCTGGTGACGGGACCGCTTGGCCTTGAGATTCAACGAGGCGAAGACTTTCAAGAACGACATGTCCTACGCGGTCTCCTCGAATGGTTACGACCGGTTTCGAGGCTTCCTCAGATTGCTCCGACGGGGCAGCCTTGATCGTGGCCGGTTTGGATCCGATGCCCATGAGGGTGAGGCCTTTGTCGATCGTGATGCTCTCCTTCCATGTACCGATTTCAAGACAGACGGTGTCCCCCGGACTGGCGTCGTCGACGGCGTTTTGAATCGTTCGGTCGGGTGTGAGCGTCACCGTACAGCTCGAAGCTTGCGATGACAGCACCGGGCCCATGCCTTCGACCACACCGACGGCGATCATGCCTACAACCAGGAGCGCTATGATGGCACGTCCCATCGCTCTCTTCCCCCTCTACCTGCTATGGCATTGCTTCGAAGCCTACCACGATGGAGTTAAACCATCCACTGCTACCTACAGACATGTGTCGTTATCGATTATTTAATCCCATTTTATCTTAGAGATCATAGACTCAGCCCTTCGGAATCTCCTTCTTCGGATCAATGAAGGGCATCTCGACGACTTCCGCATCGACCACGCCAGCGTCCTTAGCGACTTGGAACGTTGTGCCCAAGTCGGCGTAGTCGATGGGCACAAGCGCGTAGCCGATGTTCTTAGTCAGCCGCGGCGAGTAGAACGCGGACGTGATGTAGCCGATGTGTTCGTCCCCATCCTCAACCTTCAGATAGTCCTCGATGTAGCCGATCAGCGGATCGCCTCCCATCTCCACGCCGACCAGTTTCCGCGACACCCCTTCGTCACGGATGCGCCGCAGTGCCTCCTGGCCAATGAAGTCGGCCTCCTGGTCCAGCTTGACCAGTTTGTCTAAGCCAAGCTCATACGGATTGAGCATGTCGTTGAAGATGACCATGTCGGAGCCGTAGCTGTGGATGCCGGCTTCGACGCGGCGGATCTGGCAGGGCCCAATGGGAGAGAGATTGTACGGCTTCCCCGCCTCGAGGACGGTGTTCCAGAGCTTGGTTGCGTCTTGACGGGCGTTTCGCAGGTAGATCTCGTAGCCGACCTCGCCCGTGTAGCCCGTTCGGGAGATGACGACGTCCATTCCGTCTAGCGACGCTTCCGTCATGTAGTAGTATTTGATGTCGAGGATTTCCTGGCCGAATAGGTCGCGCACGACGTCCTTGGCCTTGGGGCCTTGGATCTGGATCGGGGCGACGTCCGGTTCGCCGATCTGAACGTCCATGCCGGAGTGGACGGCCACGCCCTTGGCCCAATAGAGGACGTCCCCATCCGCCACGGAGAGCCAGAAGTGATTCTCGTCCAGCCGCAGGAGGACAGGATTGTTCAGAATTCGACCTTGCTGGTCCGTAAGAAGAGTGTACTTGCATTGCTGAACTTGGCATTTGCTCAGGTCACGAGGTGTGAGCATGTTGGTGAATTCGAAGGCATCAGGACCAGTAATCTCAACCTGACGTTCGACACCAACGTCCCACAGGGTCACGTCGTTGACAAGCTTCCAATATTCGGCGATCATGTCGTCGTAGTGCCGCGGATGGTACATGCGATTGCAGACCGTATACGACTGCACGCCATGTTGCCGCGATGCATAAAAATAGGGCGATTTTTGAATCCGCGTATAGAGATGGATTCGTGGATTATCATATGGAATTCTCATTGTGAGCCTCCTTCAGAGAATGGGATGGTCGGATTCCATTCCTTCACTCCGGGCCACGTTGCGTCGACAATGCTGGGCCTCCTTCCGTACTTCTGATGCTCTCCTGTATATTCACGTTCACACAAAGTGAGCGTGCAATTTTACTTTCAGGCGGGCGATCAGTCAAGTCGCCGGTCCATCCGATGACCTTCGGCGCGATAGCTCGACTTAACCGTTTCCCAACGAGTGATGTGGAGTTGCCCGGGATGGGGGGGGACTCGGTCGAGTCTTCCAGTGCGGAAAGGGATACCTATCGATCGTCTTTGGGGGAAATGCCGGCCAATTGGAAAAAGTTGTTCAGAATGACACGGCCCGCCGGATAGCGGTCCGTGTAACGCTCAGGATGGAACTGCACGCCGTATAGCAGGCGTGAGCGATGGCCGATCCCCTGAATGCGTGACTCCGTCGACGTGGCCAGCAATCGGAATTCAGGAGGAATACGCTTCAGTTCAGCGTAATGCTCTTGCCCAACTATGATCGTTTCGGGCAAGCCGTGGAAGAGTGGGTCCGATTCGACGATCTGTACGGGATAATATCCCCGCTGCGTGTAATAGCCTTGCGGATAAGGCGTTGAAAGGTCGGGTTCTCCGTCTTTGAGCGCACGGATGGGCTCGGTCTTGAGATTGCCTATTCCGCCCTCTTGGAAGACATAGCCCAAAAACTGATGGCTTCCGCAGATCCCCAGCAGCGGAATATTGGTGTGATACACCATTTCGGCTAGTGGGTAGAAGGAGTTTTGATCAAACAACTCGAAGTCCGTGCGGAAGCCACTCATCAGAATCGCTTGTGGTTGTAATCGATTCAGCTCACCGAGTGTCGCTTGCGTATAATGCAGAATAAGACATGGAAGGCCAGTGAGCATTTCGACACGACGTTTAATTGAAAAACTGCCGTGCTCTTCACAAGCATGCTGAGTGTACTCTTCTGGAGTAGATATATCTACAAATATCGACAAATTACTCATAGATTGTGACCTCTCACCGTCAAGTTTCCTTATCGAACATCACTGGTCCTTTTATCAGCAAAGTGACCTCAGGTCAAGGTGTCAAAGGTGGTCAAGGGCCCTTGACGAAATAGGGTCCGATGAATATACTAATTACCAAAAGCATGAGTTGAAAATTTTGCTTCAGCGACATCTTGGAGGAGGCCGCTGCCATGTTGGACGCTTGGCAGTTCGCCAAGGATAACTGGGACCGAATCCTCGAATGGACAGTTGAATTTGTCGATATCATTGGCTTTTCCACGGCGATTGCGATCGTGCTTGGGGTGCTCATTGGCATTTATCTTACCGGAAGGGGCCGAGAGCAGCTTGCCGACTCCATCCTCTACCTCGCTAGCATCACACTTACGATCCCAAGTCTCGCGCTGTTCGGGTTGATGGTCCCGCTGCTTAATGCGCTGAATCTCCCAATCATCGGCCGATTGCCGGCTGCAATTGCACTCGTCCTCTACGGACAGTTGCCCATCATCCGAAACACCTACATCGCCATCCGTGACGTCGATCCGGCGATGATCGAAGCCGGTCGTGGGATGGGCATGAATGAGTCACAAATCCTATTCAAGGTCAAGCTCCCGCTGGCCGTGCCTGTCATCATGGCCGGCGTCCGGAATACGGTCGTGCTGTTGATCGGGATCGCCACCATTGCCGTCTTCGTTGGAGCCGGCGGATTCGGTGAGCCGATCTGGAGCGGACTACGTGATTACAGAGTTGACCTAATCATCGTTGGAGCCGTGGGTGCTTCCCTTTTTGCCCTTGTCGCGGATTTCCTACTCAGCCAGCTGGAACGATTCGTCACGCCGCAAGGCATTCGCAAGGGAAGAGAAGGAAACACGGAATGATCGAGCTCGAGAACGTCATCAAAGTCTTTCCGGATGGGACGGAGGCTGTGAAGGATCTTTCCTTGAAGGTTCCCAGGGGAGAAATCTGCGTGTTGATCGGACCGTCCGGCTGCGGGAAAACCACCTCGATGAAGATGATCAACCGTCTGATCCCGATAACATCCGGAAAGATCTACGTCAATGGCCAGGATATCCAAACATTTAACCCGCAAGATCTCCGACGAAACATCGGATACGCCATTCAACAGGTCGGCCTCTTCCCGCATATGACAGTCCGCGAGAACATCGAAGTGGTCCCGAAATTGCTCGGTTGGTCCAAGCAGGAACGGTTGAAGCGCGCACGGGAACTGCTCGACATGGTAGGCATGGATCCGGATACCTACTTAGATCGCCATCCAAGCGAACTCTCGGGCGGTCAACAACAGAGAATCGGCGTTGCACGCTGTTTAGGGGCCGATCCTCCGAACCTCCTCATGGACGAGCCCTTTGGCGCCATTGACCCGATCACCCGAGAGAAACTGCAGGATGAGTTCCTCAGGATTCAAGATGAAATCCAGAAAACGATCATTTTCGTGACGCATGACATCGATGAAGCACTCAAAATGGGGGATCGCATTGCTCTGATGAGCGAGGGTGAGCTCATCCAATATTCAACCCCGCCTGAGCTCCTCGCGAATCCCGCCAACGACTTTGTCCGGGACTTTGTGGGGGCCGATCGAGCGCTCAAGGAGTTGCGTCTCCTTCGGGTGGAGGAGGTCATGAATCCGACCCCCCCAACCGTTGATGCCAATGACAGCTTCCAAGTGGCTCGAGAGAAATTCGAACGTGAAGACCAGCAAACGGGTCGCCTTCGCCGGTACATGCTTGTCGTTGAGGGGGACCACTTCCGAGGTTGGGTGGATCGCCACGATTTGGATGGACAGCCCGAGGACGGCCACGTTCGCGATGTGATCATAAAGTCTGCCGCGACCGCCGGGCCTGACATGTCCATGAATCAGGCCATGGCCACCGTCCTGAGCAATGCCATCGGTAACCTGGCTATTACCGATGAGCAGAACCGCCTACTAGGTTTGTTGACGTTCAACTCCATCCGACGCGTGATGGCGCAAAGTTACACGGGCGAAGAAGCGGCGGAGCCGACTGACGACGACACGTTGGAGACCGAAGAGCTATGAGGCGATACATCGCCTTTGTCGTTCTTCTCGGCCTTTTGCTCGGTGTGCTCGTCTGGGTAACGAGTTTCGTCACCGAAGCCCAAGGCCTCATGAACCCACTCGCATGGGAAGAGATCTACGATCTCACGATCGAGCACATTCAGATGGTCGTTGTTGCTGAGGCGATTGCGATCGCGATCGGGGTGCCGCTCGGCATCCTGATTGCCCTTCCCCAGTTTCGGGCATTATCGCCTCCGGTGCTCGGGTTTGCGGGGGTGGGCCAAAGCGTTCCGAGCTTGGCCGTCATCGCCATAATGTCCCCCATCTTCGCCCTATTAAGCTTGAATAGCACGGGGTATTGGCCTGTCGTCGTGGCACTCATCATCTATGGCTTAATGCCGATTATTCGCAACGCGTTTGCCGGGATGAGCAACGTCGATCCCGCTCTCATTGAAGCCGGTCGAGGGATGGGAATGACCCAAGGCCAGATTATCCGACAAGTTCAAATCCCCATTGCGATCAGTGTGATTGTCGCCGGGATCCGTACATCCACAACGCTCAACGTCGGAGCCGCCACGCTAGGCGTTCTCAATGGTGCTGGGGGGCTTGGTGAACCGATATTGTCCGGGATGGCCACGTCAACCTATCTGGTCACGTTGCAAGGGGGAGCGGCGGCAGCCGCTTTGGCCGTGATCGTGGATCGTTTAATTGGAGGTGTAGAGTCCTGGCTCACGCCAAAGGGACTCCTCGTCGCGCAGTCATAGCCGATAGTCAAAGGGAGGTGATTCCAGTAATCAGTGCAGCAGCGAGCCCATCGAGGCAACAAAGCCTCACAAGCACAATCAGACAAGGAGGTACAGTGACCATGAAACGTGTGTGTGTTGGTGTAGTCGCTCTCGCTCTGCTTTTCGTGCTGGGAAGCACGTCACTCCAAGCTCAACAGGACGATGTGGACATTAATGTCGTGGCCAAGAACTTCACCGAGGAGTTCATCATGGGCCAGCTCCAAAAGTTGGCCCTCCAAGCCGCTGGATTTAGCAACGTGAGCGTTACGGATGGGCTCTCTTCAACGGCACTGCGTGACGCGATGGAATCAGGCGATGGCAACCTCGCCATGGACTACACCGGCACGACCTTCGGAACTCATCTGGGACTGGAGCTCAAGCCTGGCCTATCGCCTGACTTCGTCTATCAAAAAATGGCTCAGGTGGATCTCGCTAATGGCTTCGTCACGCTTGACAGGTCCGAAGGGCACAACACCTTCGCCATGGCCGCTACAGCCAACTTCGCCCAGAACCCAGGAGACTTCGATTCCGTCAATACCGTCCCGGATGAAGTGGAACTGCCCGTTGACACGATGCCCGAACTCGCTGCGCTCTACAATGCCAATGACGGGAGCATTCCCGCCATTATCGACCTCGAATTTGCTGAGCGCGACGACGGCCTTAAGCTGTTGCAGCGGGTCTACGAGTTTGAGATCTCCGACGATGCCCTCACCAAGGCCTCGGTCGGTAAGTCGCTGCAAGCTTTGGCGAACAATGAATTTCCCGTCGGCATGGTCTTTGCCACCGATCCGGCCATCGCAGAAAACAACTTCACCACAATGGCCGATACTAGCAGGGCCTTCCCACCGTTTGATCAATATGCCTATGCAAGTTCAGAGCTGATTGCCGAAGCTCCCGGCGTGGCAACGGCCATCAACAACATGATATCTTGCTTCCCCGGCGGCATTGGCGAGGATTGGTCCATCGAGTTGCGCAATGAAAGCCAAACAGTGTGGCGGAATCTGAACGCTCAAGTTGCCGTCGAGGACAAATCTCCGGAAGAAGCTGCAAGAAGCTTCCTCGAAGACTGCGATGCTGTGGATCTCTCTAGCTGAGTGAGATCGCGCAACAACGAAACGGATGACGGGCTGAGGGGGAAGGTGTTCTGCCTTCCCCCTCAGCCTATGACGGGTAACACGCCTGAAATTGCGGATCCCTGGCGGCGATTGACGTTTATGGTCAATGACGAGCCCAGTATGTGCCGACATGGATGACAGCCAGAGCCTTGGCGTCAGGCACTTTGGAGTTACCTCCATGAGAAGGCCCACTTTGTCAACTGCCATAGGACGGTTGAGGGCGAGTCCCCTACCTTGCCTCCATTCGCAGTCTCGGTGAGCCCCATTGGGCTCGCTACATGCTGATGTCTGTCCCGTTCGGACGCTGCAATCCGCTTGTCGGCCTCGTAGGCTCGCGTCAACTGCGCGGTCGGGGCCTGCACCCCTAAGACTGTACCACCCGAAAGTAGAGACCGTTCTTCCGGTTGCGATCCTTGCCCCTCTGATGGGTTGAGGGCTGTCCCCGCTCCAACAACGGGATCCGCACGCCGTCGCGGAACTCCGCCGGCGTCAAATAGCCCAACGAGCTATGCGGACGCCGCTCATTGTATCGCCGACGCCACCGTTCGGTCTTGATCCGGGCGTCGATGACCGTATGGAACAGCT
>JAHEOI010000003.1 GCA_018610125.1 Verrucomicrobiota bacterium | reverse complement strand
GAGAATCTCGCGAGCATGACGTATCCCGGAACGGTTTCTTGATAAGGAAGCGTGCGTTGCGGCGAGCCGCGTTGCCACTGCGAAATCTGGAAATTGAGAATGCTCATGTGGTTTTGGTCCGACACAAGAGCGGAATGCCGATCGTCAAGCCGGCTTGCAATAACTTGTCGAAACGAAACGCCAAAAGCAGCCAGGAAGATCATGCTCGTTACAAGTAATCTCGTTTTTGTCCATCCCATTTTCAGAGAGACGATCAGCGAGGAGAAGAAAAGTAGCGCAACCACCGGCACCGCCTGCCCGATATAATAGTAACGCTGACCATGGCTGGCAACGTATTTTATCCAGTATTCCCATTTTGGCAAGATGTCGGAGGGATAAATTCTCCAAGGTTCCGTCGCAAGGTAGAGTGCCACATAAGCGACTAAGAATAAACCGACCCCGAAGGCTAGCCTGACAAGGCTAGAGAAGATCCCGGTGCTCGAATAGGCCAAGGCCGTGAAATTCATAGACTAAAAACGGTAGCATTGTTATCAGAATCCTACCACGACAGCGACAGTTTTGGACTTGCGCCATTTTCGGGAGTGGTTTAGCCTGAGAATCAGGTGAAAGGCGCTGGGTCGGAGACGAAGAAAACGTGGGTTATCCGCGGACGGAGGATTACGTCCTCTGATATCGCGGCGGCTCGAGGTGTTGTCGAAGAGTTTTTCGGAGAAGGTCGCAATCGGATCGCCTCCGAGCTGGCGCAATATTGGCAATGGCGAAGCAGCAGCGGCCGACTGAAGGATCGGGCGTGCTTGGCGATTTTGGTGGCCTTGGAAGGGCGGGGCTATCTGAGATTGCCGCCACCAATCAGGGCTCGTGGCCCGGCTCGAGACCAAAGCGAGCTGAGGCTAGCAACGGCTCCGGGAGAGGAGCTGAGCGGTCAAGCCGGCGATTACCGTCCTTTCTGCTGGCAGTTGGTGAGCTCTGAGCAACAACGCCGGCAATGGCGTAAGCTCATGGCCACCTATCATTACCTGGGAGCGCCGAATCTGGTCGGAGCCAACCTGAAATATTTCGTTTACAGTGACTCCGGAGATTTGCTTGGCGCCCTGGCTTGGCAGTCGGCGGTCGAACGGCTCGACTGCCGGGATCGCTTAGTGGGACTTACCGGGAGATCGCCGGCGCGGGAAGAATTTTTGGCCCACGCCGTCAACAACGTGCGATTTTTGATACCGCCCTGGGTAAGGATCAAGTGCTTGGCCTCGGCCCTTTTGGCAGAAGGGCTCAAGGCTCTCCAAAAGGATTGGCCCCGCTACTATGGCCAACCGGTATGGTTGGCCGAGAGCTTCCTCGACCGGAGCCGCTTCAGCGGGGCCTCTTACCGAGCGGCTAATTGGGTGGCCCTTGGCTGGACCCGAGGGTATGCCAAAGAAGGAGGGCAATTCATCTATCATGGTCAACCTAAGGAGATCTATATCTATGTAATTGAAAAACGCATTCGTCGGATCCTCATGAACGATCCCGCCCAAGAGCTGTTGAGGCGGGAGTTTCTCCTGGCCCAGCGCCCCACCGGAAACCCAAAAGCTCAAGCCAGGAGAAGACCAATGACCGAAGTACTTCAATCATGGACACCAGAGCCCCCTCCGGATTGGGAGCTCACGGCCGAGGACCTCCAAGAGATGGGCCGGGATCTCAACGATTTCGGCGCTGAATTCGGGCCGGCCTTTCGTCGGATCGAGCCACGGGAACTGTGCCAGCTCTACCTGCAAGGACTGCTGAGCGGGACTGAGCGCAAGAACGTCGAGGCAATGGCCATGGAATTAAAAGGTCCCGGGGCGGTGCGCAAGCTCCAGCGCTTTATCGGCCAATATGAGTGGGACGAGTCATGGATGAAGAAACGACACTGGAAGCTCTCAGCCGAAAGCCTGGCCGAGGAGGCAGCCGCCTTTAGCGTTGATGCCAGTGAAACCCCCAAGAAAGGGCAGGAGTCGGTCGGAGTGGCCCGACAATATTGCGGCTCTTCGGGTAAGATAGACAACTGTCAGTCGGGAGTCTACATCGGCTATTCCAGCTCGAAAGGACATACGTTGTTGGATTGCCGGCTTTATCTGCCCGAACATTGGCTGACCGAAGAGTACAAGGAGCGGCGCGAGGCTTGCCATGTACCCGAGGAAATAACCTTTAAGACCAAGCCGCAGATCGCAGCCGATCTTTTGAGTGAACTTTGGGAGAGTGGGCTTTTTCCAGGGCGATGGATCACCTGTGACAGCTCCTTCGGCAACGACGAGGCGTTTTTGGCCCAACTGCCCGAGGAGATGCTCTATTTGGCAGAAATCCCCCGCTCTCGCAAGGTATGGCTAAAGCATGCCCCTGAGCATCGGCACTTGGAAACCGACGGCTGCACCGTGGAAGATCTGCTGGAACAAAAGGGACTATTGCATTGGGAATCGCGCAAGGTCAACGACGGCCAAAAGGGACCCATCGTTGCGGGCTTTGCCCGGGTTCGTGTTTATTTGAGCAGCCGGCGCACCGCTCAAAGCGAGCGCACCCTGCTGTTGCGCAACGACCCGGATGGGAAAATTAAATACGCCTTGAGCAATGCCCCGGAAGAGACACCCATGAGGGAGCTAGTCCGTGTCAGCGCTCTGCGATGGCCGATCGAGCGCTGTTTCCAAGAGGGCAAGTCTCACCTGGGGCTCGACCATTACGAGCACCGTTCTTGGCCGGCCTGGCATCGACACATGCGCTTGGTCTTCTTAGCGCACCTTTTTCTTCAACGAGAACGTCTGAAGTTTAAAAAAAAAGCCCCGGCCTTGACGTTGCCGCAGGCTCGAGCCCTACTGGAGTGGTGCCTACCCCGGCCAAAGAACGAACGTGACTACATTATAAGCTTTATCCGATACCATCAGCTACGCAATCACTGCGCCAAGCAAGCCCATCGAAGACGTCGACTTAAAGAGCTAAGCCAATGGAAAGATATCGAAATAGCCCTGTCTTGTTGACAAAACAATACACTGATATATAGCCACATTAACTACAGATTATAACAGTAATCCTCGTTATTGCTCGACCTGCTCGAGCTAAACGCCAACCACGCTTCGAAACCGAGCCCTTTCGGGTTCGAATGGTGGACTGCGTCGCATTCCGCAGTCGGCCGGCGCTACTTCCGACTCCACGGCGACCAAAATTTTTGACTAAGAACTAAAAAATCACCACGCCCAGGGCCCTAATGCCCCTTTGCTCCATATCTGTCGCTGTCGTGATAGATGCGGACCTGCTCGCGGACCCCGAAGTCGGGCCATCGGCACAAGCGGCCGCCACGTGCGCCCCCGTGGCGACGAGGCCCCGGATCTCGGATCCGATTTCGACCCTCTTCTCGGCGTGGCGGCTGGCG
>JAHEOI010000002.1 GCA_018610125.1 Verrucomicrobiota bacterium | reverse complement strand
GGTGGCCTCCGCGATGCCGTGGCGGCGGCAGAGGTCGGCGATGCTGGCCTCGTTGCGCAGGGCGGCAAGGACGACCTCCAGCTTCTCTTCCGCGCTGTGGCGCGTCCGGTTCCGCTGTCCCATGAGAACCTCCTCGGGGCTACGTTACCTCCGAGCCTCTCACGGGCAACTGTCTCACTGCTGCGGAAACGGGACAATTGCAGCATCAGGTTTTCATGTGGACTTGACGGAGCTGTTCGTTTTATGGCAGAAAGGGATGTTAGCACTTAGACAAAGCAGATGTTAGGAGGTTGGGGTGGGACAAGCTCTTCGAAACAGTGAAGAGGGATTTACTAATCTCGGACGGTTCGTCCTCACTTGCCTCGTGACCTTAAGCCTCATCACGCTACCCAGCTTCGTCGTTCAGGCGGACAGCTACTTTGTCACCTCAGTCGACGACAACACAACCTCCGACAGCAATTGTACACTACGCGAGGCAATTCGAGCCGCCAATGACAATTCGGCAAATGACGATTGTGGTGCCGCAAGCCCTGGCGATGACACCATTACCTTCATCACGAGTGGAACCATCGAACTCGGGGCTCAGTTGCCGCGCATTGAGGATGCAAGGAACGTTGGCAAATTAACGATCGATGCCGAAGGTGCAATCACAGTCAGCGGGCAAGACAACGTCGGCGTATTCCATGTAGCCGGCGGCGGCGAGCTGGTTTTGGAGAACATCATCGTAAGCAACGGCAACGTCGAAAGCGGCGAAGGCGGGGGCTTACTCAATCTCGGCACGGTCACCGTTCGAAAGAGCATATTCTCTAACAATACAGCGGATCGCGGCGGAGCCATCGACAACTTCTTTGCTGATCTGACAGTCGAAAACAGTACGTTTTCTGGGAATGAGGCGATCGATTTCGACGACAGTGCATCCGACGTTGGCGGAGGAGCCATTGCCAATGTAGGCAGCACAACGACCATCACAAACAGTCGTTTCGCAAATAATGCGACAGAGGGCGATGGGGGTGCCATTTACAATAACTCCGGCACGGTCAACGTCAGCAAAGGCACCTTCGACGAGAACAATCGGGGTATTTTTGGGGGAGCAATAAGCAATCACGACACGTTGACGATCACAACGAGTACCTTCGTGGACAATGCAAGTTTAAATGGAGGCGGCGGGCTGAGAAATAGTAGCGACGGGACCGCGACCGTCAAGAACAGCACTTTCTCGAGCAACAGCGGCGGAGAAGCTTCCGGGGGTGGCCTCTGGAATTCAGGATCGGTGTCGATAACCCACACGTCATTCGTCCAGAACACGTCAAAAACGGGAGGGGCCGGGCTTGACAATAGCGGATCAATCTCTATCAAGAACTCAATCGTCGCCGACAGCACTCAGAGCGATAACTGCTCTGGTTCCCTAGACGCCTTAGGAGTGAACTTCGATACTGATGGCAGCTGTACGGGTTTCACACAAGTAACGTCCGCCGAACTCAACCTTGGGGCTTTGGCGAACAACATTCCTGGCACGAACGCTACACATGCGCTCTCGCCGGGCAGCGTCGCCATCGACGCTAGCACAGACTGTGCCGATGTGGATGGGAGCAATGTCACGGCGGATCAGCGGGGCGTAAGTCGCCCTCAGGGCGAAGCGTGCGACGCCGGCGCATATGAAGCCGACCCAGAACATGACCTGATCGCCGAAGAGAACGGCAACGGAGGCGGCACGGTCACCGACGATCGCGGTCAGATCGACTGTGGCAGTCTCTGCATCAGCACCTACGGGCATGGCGCGGTGGTCGCGCTTACGGCAACGCCATCCGCAAACTCGACCTTCGCGGGCTGGAGCGGCGACTGCTCCGGCATGGAAACTGAAACGACCGTGACTTTGGACGCCGCCAAGACGTGCACCGCGACATTCAACCTCAAACAGCGGACACTGACCGTCACCAAGACCGGAAACGGTACGGGGACGATCACCAGTGAGCCGATAGGCATTGATTGTGGAGACGCGTGCCAACAGAGCTTTGCAGATGGAATGGAGGTCACGCTGACAGCCGCGCCCGGCGACGAATCCGAGTTCGCAGGCTGGAGCGGCGACTGCACCGGAAATGATAAGACGGTAACGATTACCATGGATGCGGACAAAGCCTGTGAGGCGGCCTTCAACGTGGACGTTACCCCCGGAGACAGTAACGATGACGGCCAGGTTCAGGTCATGGATGCACGTCTCTGTCTCCAAATCGCTCTGGGTATCGTCTCTGGAAGTACCAAAGAGCATGTGGCATGCGACGTCGACGGCGATGGGGACGTCGACAACATGGATGCCAAAGAACTCGCCAGAGCAACCATCGGTCTCTCCTCAGGCTTGACGTCTGTCGGAATGATCGTCGGCCTCAGCCTATTGCTGATGGGCTTGCCACGCAGGCTCCACCCACGCCAAGCTTTTCGATGGCGGTTGAGGTTGCTCATCCCGCTCCTTGTGGGCATGTCGGTAGTGCTTACGGCCTGTCCCGGACTGATTCCCGGTCTTCCGGAAGCGGCGACTGGATTGGAGGCGCAGGTCAAGCCGACCGAGAAGACGATCGCCATCGAGGCTCAGAACATGCCCAATGGCGGACTTGCTACCTTGGCATCTACAGCCGGTTCAGCTGGGCTTACCTTCAATGCCGACGCCATTCGGGTAACGGCCATCGACGTTGCGGACGGCTGGACGCTCTTGGCTCAGAAGATCGACAATACCCATGGGCAACTCCTATTCGCAGCCGTTGAGCCTTCGGAGGGGACAACGAACGGTCGAATCCTGACGGTTAGGTATGAAAGGAAAGGCGAAAGACAGGGCACAACCAACATTGACTGGCATAAGCAGAATTTAACACTTGGCGATACCACAAATGTCGAGATCACAGACTATGAGACCGCTACGATTAATCGACCGTCAAATGACGATGCCATACATCCGGACCCGAACGATGAATAGCCCATTCATAGAGCCAATCGCCTCGTACAGCCGCTATTGCGGTTTGGCGAACTCGGCGCGTTGACTGGATGCCGGGAGGCTGGAGCGACCGGCGGCGTTCCTGCTCAGCAGGATCCTTATGATGGCGCCGAAGCGAGCAGCCAGACGCCCCATACCACGAGCGTCAATCCGCCGGCCCGCCCGATCCAGTGTCCGGCCGGCGCGAGCTTTTCCACCAG
>JAHEOI010000001.1 GCA_018610125.1 Verrucomicrobiota bacterium | reverse complement strand
CGTTGTTGCGCGATCTCACTCAGCTAGAGAGATCCACAGCATCGCAGTCTTCGAGGAAGCTTCTTGCAGCTTCTTCCGGAGATTTGTCCTCGACGGCAACTTGAGCGTTCAGATTCCGCCACACTGTTTGGCTTTCATTGCGCAACTCGATGGACCAATCCTCGCCAATGCCGCCGGGGAAGCAAGATATCATGTTGTTGATGGCCGTTGCCACGCCGGGAGCTTCGGCAATCAGCTCTGAACTTGCATAGGCATATTGATCAAACGGTGGGAAGGCCCTGCTAGTATCGGCCATTGTGGTGAAGTTGTTTTCTGCGATGGCCGGATCGGTGGCAAAGACCATGCCGACGGGAAATTCATTGTTCGCCAAAGCTTGCAGCGACTTACCGACCGAGGCCTTGGTGAGGGCATCGTCGGAGATCTCAAACTCGTAGACCCGCTGCAACAGCTTAAGGCCGTCGTCGCGCTCAGCAAATTCGAGGTCGATAATGGCGGGAATGCTCCCGTCATTGGCATTGTAGAGCGCAGCGAGTTCGGGCATCGTGTCAACGGGCAGTTCCACTTCATCCGGGACGGTATTGACGGAATCGAAGTCTCCTGGGTTCTGGGCGAAGTTGGCTGTAGCGGCCATGGCGAAGGTGTTGTGCCCTTCGGACCTGTCAAGCGTGACGAAGCCATTAGCGAGATCCACCTGAGCCATTTTTTGATAGACGAAGTCAGGCGATAGGCCAGGCTTGAGCTCCAGTCCCAGATGAGTTCCGAAGGTCGTGCCGGTGTAGTCCATGGCGAGGTTGCCATCGCCTGATTCCATCGCGTCACGCAGTGCCGTTGAAGAGAGCCCATCCGTAACGCTCACGTTGCTAAATCCAGCGGCTTGGAGGGCCAACTTTTGGAGCTGGCCCATGATGAACTCCTCGGTGAAGTTCTTGGCCACGACATTAATGTCCACATCGTCCTGTTGAGCTTGGAGTGACGTGCTTCCCAGCACGAAAAGCAGAGCGAGAGCGACTACACCAACACACACACGTTTCATGGTCACTGTACCTCCTTGTCTGATTGTGCTTGTGAGGCTTTGTTGCCTCGATGGGCTCGCTGCTGCACTGATTACTGGAATCACCTCCCTTTGACTATCGGCTATGACTGCGCGACGAGGAGTCCCTTTGGCGTGAGCCAGGACTCTACACCTCCAATTAAACGATCCACGATCACGGCCAAAGCGGCTGCCGCCGCTCCCCCTTGCAACGTGACCAGATAGGTTGACGTGGCCATCCCGGACAATATCGGTTCACCAAGCCCCCCAGCACCATTGAGAACGCCTAGCGTGGCGGCTCCGACGTTGAGCGTTGTGGATGTACGGATCCCGGCGACAATCACACTGATCGCAATGGGGATTTGAACTTGTCGGATAATCTGGCCTTGGGTCATTCCCATCCCTCGACCGGCTTCAATGAGAGCGGGATCGACGTTGCTCATCCCGGCAAACGCGTTGCGAATAATCGGCATTAAGCCATAGATGATGAGTGCCACGACGACAGGCCAATACCCCGTGCTATTCAAGCTTAATAGGGCGAAGATGGGGGACATTATGGCGATGACGGCCAAGCTCGGAACGCTTTGGCCCACCCCCGCAAACCCGAGCACCGGAGGCGATAATGCCCGAAACTGGGGAAGGGCAATCAGGATGCCGAGCGGCACCCCGATCGCGATCGCAATCGCCTCAGCAACAACGACCATCTGAATGTGCTCGATCGTGAGATCGTAGATCTCTTCCCATGCGAGTGGGTTCATGAGGCCTTGGGCTTCGGTGACGAAACTCGTTACCCAGACGAGCACACCGAGCAAAAGGCCGAGAAGAACGACAAAGGCGATGTATCGCCTCATAGCTCTTCGGTCTCCAACGTGTCGTCGTCAGTCGGCTCCGCCGCTTCTTCGCCCGTGTAACTTTGCGCCATCACGCGTCGGATGGAGTTGAACGTCAACAAACCTAGTAGGCGGTTCTGCTCATCGGTAATAGCCAGGTTACCGATGGCATTGCTCAGGACGGTGGCCATGGCCTGATTCATGGACATGTCAGGCCCGGCGGTCGCGGCAGACTTTATGATCACATCGCGAACGTGGCCGTCCTCGGGCTGTCCATCCAAATCGTGGCGATCCACCCAACCTCGGAAGTGGTCCCCCTCAACGACAAGCATGTACCGGCGAAGGCGACCCGTTTGCTGGTCTTCACGTTCGAATTTCTCTCGAGCCACTTGGAAGCTGTCATTGGCATCAACGGTTGGGGGGGTCGGATTCATGACCTCCTCCCCCCGAAGGAGACGCAACTCCTTGAGCGCTCGATCGGCCCCCACAAAGTCCCGGACAAAGTCGTTGGCGGGATTCGCGAGGAGCTCAGGCGGGGTTGAATATTGGATGAGCTCACCCTCACTCATCAGAGCAATGCGATCCCCCATTTTGAGTGCTTCATCGATGTCATGCGTCACGAAAATGATCGTTTTCTGGATTTCATCTTGAATCCTGAGGAACTCATCCTGCAGTTTCTCTCGGGTGATCGGGTCAATGGCGCCAAAGGGCTCGTCCATGAGGAGGTTCGGAGGATCGGCCCCCAAACAGCGTGCAACGCCGATTCTCTGTTGTTGACCGCCCGAGAGTTCGCTTGGATGGCGATCTAAGTAGGTATCCGGATCCATGCCTACCATGTCGAGCAGTTCCCGTGCGCGCTTCAACCGTTCCTGCTTGGACCAACCGAGCAATTTCGGGACCACTTCGATGTTCTCGCGGACTGTCATATGCGGGAAGAGGCCGACCTGTTGGATGGCGTATCCGATATTCCGTCGGAGATCTTGCGGGTTAAATGTTTGGATATCCTGGCCATTGACGTAGATCTTTCCGGAGGTTATCGGGATCAGACGGTTGATCATCTTCATCGAGGTGGTTTTCCCGCAGCCGGACGGTCCGATCAACACGCAGATTTCTCCCCTGGGAACCTTCAAGGAAAGATCCTTCACAGCCTCCGTCCCATCCGGAAAGACTTTGATGACGTTCTCGAGCTCGATCATTCCGTGTTTCCTTCTCTTCCCTTGCGAATGCCTTGCGGCGTGACGAATCGTTCCAGCTGGCTGAGTAGGAAATCCGCGACAAGGGCAAAAAGGGAAGCACCCACGGCTCCAACGATGATTAGGTCGACTCTGTAATCACGTAGTCCGCTCCAGACCGGCTCACCGAACCCGCCGGCTCCAACGAAGACGGCAATGGTGGCGATCCCGATCAACAGCACGACCGTATTCCGGACGCCGGCCATGATGACAGGCACGGCCAGCGGGAGCTTGACCTTGAATAGGATTTGTGACTCATTCATGCCCATCCCACGACCGGCTTCGATCATCGCCGGATCGACGTCACGGATGGCGATGTAGGTGTTTCGGATGATGGGCAACTGTCCGTAGAGGACGAGTGCAATTGCAGCCGGCAATCGGCCGATGATTGGGAGATTCAGCGCATTAAGCAGCGGGACCATCAACCCGAACAGCGCGAGACTTGGGATCGTAAGTGTGATGCTAGCGAGGTAGAGGATGGAGTCGGCAAGCTGCTCTCGGCCCCTTCCGGTAAGATAAATGCCAATGAGCACCCCAAGCACGATCGCAATCGCCGTGGAAAAGCCAATGATATCGACAAATTCAACTGTCCATTCGAGGATTCGGTCCCAGTTATCCTTGGCGAACTGCCAAGCGTCCAACATGGCAGCGGCCTCCTCCAAGATGTCGCTGAAGCAAAATTTTCAACTCATGCTTTTGGTAATTAGTATATTCATCGGACCCTATTTCGTCAAGGGCCCTTGACCACCTTTGACACCTTGACCTGAGGTCACTTTGCTGATAAAAGGACCAGTGATGTTCGATAAGGAAACTTGACGGTGAGAGGTCACAATCTATGAGTAATTTGTCGATATTTGTAGATATATCTACTCCAGAAGAGTACACTCAGCATGCTTGTGAAGAGCACGGCAGTTTTTCGATTAAACGTCGTGTCGAAACGCTCACTGGCCTTCCATGTCTTATTCTGCATTATACGCAAGCGACACTCGGTGAGCTGAATCGATTACAACCACAAGCGATTCTGATGAGTGGCTTCCGCACGGACTTCGAGTTGTTTGATCAAAACTCCTTCTACCCACTAGCCGAAATGGTGTATCACACCAATATTCCGCTGCTGGGGATCTGCGGAAGCCATCAGTTTTTGGGCTATGTCTTCCAAGAGGGCGGAATAGGCAATCTCAAGACCGAGCCCATCCGTGCGCTCAAAGACGGAGAACCCGACCTTTCAACGCCTTATCCGCAAGGCTATTACACGCAGCGGGGATATTATCCCGTACAGATCGTCGAATCGGACCCACTCTTCCACGGCTTGCCCGAAACGATCATAGTTGGGCAAGAGCATTACGCTGAACTGAAGCGTATTCCTCCTGAATTCCGATTGCTGGCCACGTCGACGGAGTCACGCATTCAGGGGATCGGCCATCGCTCACGCCTGCTATACGGCGTGCAGTTCCATCCTGAGCGTTACACGGACCGCTATCCGGCGGGCCGTGTCATTCTGAACAACTTTTTCCAATTGGCCGGCATTTCCCCCAAAGACGATCGATAGGTATCCCTTTCCGCACTGGAAGACTCGACCGAGTCCCCCCCCATCCCGGGCAACTCCACATCACTCGTTGGG